>NZ_JAQTYM010000079.1 GCF_028688295.1 Sulfuricurvum sp. | reverse complement strand
GTTACGAAATAGCGATCGCCTCAGACTTTTTCTGAGGTCAATCAAGATTATTTTTGGGGAACGTGAGGGTAAAACATGCTCCATGAGAGGTGTTTGTAGCCACAATACTCCCATGGCAATGTTCTTCGAGAATAATTTTAGACATATAGAGACCCAAACCGGTTCCATTTTCCGATTTAGTTGAAACGTAGGGTGAAAATAATGTCTCTAAAACCTCTTCCGATATCCCTCCTGCATTGTCTTCGATTTGTATTATCGTATTCAATCCCTCATTTGCAGTTGTCAAAATGATTTTTGGATGCACCAGTAGCTTTTCGTCAAATGCATCAAGTGAGTTTTTGATAAGATTTAGTACGACTTGGATTAACTCACTTTCATACGTCCTAAATTCGGTCGTATCTGCGAAGTTTTTTTCAAGCGCTATTCCATGCGTCAGAATGGCGTGTTCAATCAGTTCTAGTGCTTTAGTAACAATAAGCGTAGAATTGGTAAGCGATGTCTGTTTGTCCGGCTTGAAAAAATCTTTAAAGTCGGTGATCGTACGCGAGAGATGTTGAATCTGTACTTCCATTTCATTAAAATTTTGCCCAATATCTTCATACGTTGCTTTTTCCAATAAAATATTCAACTTTTGTCGTGCGATCAACGCACTCATAATCGCTAATGGCTGACGCCATTGATGTGCAATCATACTGAGCATCTCTCCCATCTGTGCTTGTCTGGTCTGCATCAAAAAGAGTCTATCTTTGAGATTTTGCTCTGTCACATCATCTTGTATCGTTACAAAATTAATAATTTCACCGTGAGTACCGATGATGGGGAAAATCGTCGATTCACAATCGCGTAATACTCCGGTTTTCATACGGTTGACAATCGTTCCCCGCCAACTCTGACGCTGATTTGCTATCGTTTCCCATAACTGTGTGTAAAAAGCCGCCGTATGCGTATCGGAACTTAACAGTGACATTTTTTTCCCTATCAGTTCGTGCAAAAAATACCCAGACATAGACAATGCCTGATTGTTAGCATATTCGATTTTCCCCGTAGCATCCGTCAAAATAATCGAAAATGGTGTTTGATTCACCACTTGGGAAAGCATCTTGATTTTGGCTTCGGAATGTTGTGCTTCAGTAATATCTTGAATAGTCCCAGATATTTTAAGTTGGTTCTCTTCCCAATAAATCTCGGCACGTTGATGGACACTACGTACATTCCCTTTTGCGGTAATAATCCGATTCATGATATTGCAATAGGGTTGGCCACCGAGAATTTTCTCTTGTTCATCAAGGAGCTTTGATAAATCATCTGGGTGGATATGTGACATCACCCACTCTTGTGAAATCTCCATCGAAAACGGTTCAAGTTCAAATATTCGATACGTTTCTGCCGACCAAACAAGTTCATCAGCTGTCATGTTATACTGGTAGCTTCCAACATGTGAAATTTGCTGTGCTTTGTTCAGGTTGTGCTCGTTTGTTTGAAGCATCTCATACAAAGAAGCATTTTTATAGATAATTGCTGATTGTGTCAACAATAATCTCAATGTTTGAATGGTTTCCTCACTCAATGGTGTCGTAATCTCATCGTTTTCCAGATACAAAACAGCTCGTACTTCCCCCTCAATAGATGCGGAAAATGCACTACACGATGCGGGATGATGTAATTTGAAATATTCATCGTATTGAAATTGTCCATTTTCTGCCGGTGCATTGAGGGTAACTTTATGCTCAGTCGTAATAGTATGATTAATGATATGGTTTGGTACCAAAAAACTCTCATTTAGCTTCTGATGATGCAGATTGATCCTACTCTCTTGCAATGCCATTGAAGCTTTAACATAATATTGTTGCCCCTCTTGGATCACTAAAACCGCTTTGCTTGCCGTTGCATTTTGAAGAATCATCTGCATCAAATTTTCAAGCAGTTCATTTTTACCGACCGCTTGAGAAAGGGTGTAAATCGATTTAAGAAGAGCACGGTAGTTCGCCGGTTCAGCGCGTAAAAGAGAACTGCTCGATGAATTTTCAATAGAGGAGGAACCCGTCTCTTTTTCATACGAAACAGGTAATTCAGGACAAAGTGTTGCGGATAGAGCGTACGCACCCCATTGGTTAAAACCGATAGAGGCTTCGCTGAAATAGAAGCGGCTCATATCCGAGTATCCTTTTAGTTTCCAAAAACGGGCGCTGCACAGAGCGCTTATCGCAATATACATCGAGTTATGCTGTTGCCGGGCTTCATGAATCGCTTCTTCAAAGTATTTAGCAACATCCCAAATATTTTTGGCACCTCGTGCACTTTTAGCACGGATCAATAGTCTCCAAAATTTAAACGGTCGTACTGATGCTTTCGCATAACTATCACATTCGTTCAGGTCATGCTCCAAGAGAAGTACTTCATCTTCAGACAAAGCTTCTGGTTTACCCAATAAAATTAATGCCCGAAAAATATGGAAGTACTGTTTTGGAAACATAATTACTTCATTCGATTCAATCCGAACATACCGTTTCAGATAACTCAATGCTTCATCAAAATCGCCGCTAAACCAATATGCTTGTGCTTTGATAATCCCATACCACGCCAGTCCTGGATAAAACTGCTCTTCCTCCCATAATGCTATAGCACCTAATTCATCAAATCTATTCTCATTTTTGGTATGCTGATATCCTTCTACCGTTTGATGCAAAATACGATAAATAGCAATCATTTTCTGATCTTTAGAATGGAGCAGCCATCCGCTCTCATCCTCCATGTCAGTACGTAACTCATCAAGTGCTCTACCGGAAAAAAACTGACTGAAATGGAGTAAGTAATTGGCCCAAGTTCCAAAAACAATGTCGCCATTAATTTTACTCTGATGAAGACTTTTCTGATACAAAGCACTATTTGCTGTCACCCCTTTGGTATACGGACTAATAAAATTTGCCATAAAATTATATATTTTAGGAAGCATGCTAGCATCAGCAAAGCGGTGGTTAATTTTAATCGCGGCATCACCGAAACGATAGGCCTCTTTATAATGATGCTGCGAGATCAATCCTGCACCGTAGAGGACATATCCAAAGGCTGAACCGCTCGTATTTCCATATTTGAATGAAAGATCGATTATGTTGAGATATGCCCACTGCATTCTTGGTAAATCTGCCAAATAATAGACACTTTCCCAATATTCGACCAACATCTCGACGATCTGCTTTTTCATAGGGTGATTCATCATCGGCAATGTCACCATTTTTTGACTATTCTGACTTAGAGAATGTGTTTCTATTCGTACCTTTAAACGTTGTATCGTATTTTCAAGCGTACTCAAATCCATCGCTAATCCGAGTCTTTTCAAAACCTGCTCACCAAACGCTGCAGCTCTCTCAAATCCCTCTCCTTGCGTGACACATAAATCTTTTAACAGGGCAAAACAGATGATATTTTCATCTATATTTTTGGCCTCAGAAATTAATCGCTCTATCTGAGAGGAGGCTTGATCATGGAGCCCATTGAGATACAAAATTTTGAATCGCAGCACCCCATACTCCGATTTATAACGGCTGGATTCATGCAGTACGCTATCCATACCACTCTTTTCCATCCAAATGAGCCGTTTCAAAGCATACGTATATTCATGTGTTCTTAGCATTATCGAAAGTGCTTCGAGATTTAGCCGATGCAGAGGAAGTAACCGTTTAGTATTCTGATACGATTCGTTCAAAAAATAGCTCAGTTGTACCACATCATGATACATTCCAAGTCGGTATTGGCGATAAAGATCTTTTCCGATCAGCATTTTAAATTTGATTTTTTGATCCGAGGGAATCGTTTTATAAACGTATTCAAATAAAAGATCGTGAACGAAATGGTATTTATGATGGGTGATATCGATCAAACCTTCTCGATCGAGCTGATCGAGTAAATCTAACGGATATTTCATTGATTTTAGCACCGTTTTGGTTATCTTTGCTTCTGTAGTGTTTCCTAACAAAGATAAAATTGATAACATATCTCGTGCAGCAGTAGAGAGACGTCCTAAGTGCATCCCGATCAATTCATTTCGATCCTCAGAAGCACTAGTATGCCGTATTCTTTCACGATCAGCTTTCCATGCACCATGTTCAAAGCTTATCGCACCATTGTCTAAAAGATTTTCAAGGAGCAATTTGAAATAAAAAGGGTTACCCAGTGTTTTTTTATAAAAAAGCTTGACCAGATCAGATTCCGCGCCAAAATCATCAGAAAACCACTCTTGCAACATCTGTGTATAATCTTCCTTCCGAAGTGGTTCCAGGGCGATAGAGAGAATGTGGCTTTGATCTTTTTGTAGGAGATGCTCCATCAACAGTTTCGCATGGAGATTTTTCTCTAATTCTTTTTCACGGTAGATGAGTAATAAATGGACATAAGCAATATCTTCATCGATGATACTTTTTTGGAGCAATACCAAAGAACCTCTGTCCGCCCAATGCAAATCATCGAGAACAATCACCAAAGAGCACTCTTTAGAAAGTACCGCGCGCAGTAATTCACCAAGTGCATGCGGTAGTTGCTGATAGGTATCAGTAGAAAGTTTAAGCGGTGATATTTGAATCCCAAGTTCATTGAAAACAGGAAAAAATGAGGCAAGTACACTCAGTGAATGAGGTGAAATAGCAGCAATTTTTACTATGTTCTCTTTATAAGTAAGCATCTCTTTGAGTTGCATAAAAATATCTCTGAGCGTTACATAGGGGTGTATCGATTTGCTCTGATCAAATTTCCCTTTGGCGATGCAAAATGTTTTCGTATCGAGTGAATTCAAAAAGTTTTGGATAAGACTTGTTTTACCTATTCCTCCCGTACCACTTAGGGTAACACAAACTTGTTCTCCCTGAGGTAATCGTTCTTTAAGCGCTTGTAACTTCGTGATCTCTATATCACGCCCATACATATTTCCAACACTCAACAATGAAGGGCGATCCAAGGAAGCAATTTCAAACGGTTCAATAACCCCATCGCCCTGGAGCGATTGAAGTGCTTTTTTTAGGTCATAAATTAATGCTTTATCATTTTGATAACGAAGATTTGGTGTTTTTTCAATCAATTTTTGGACTATTTCCCCCAATACTGTCGGAAAGCCTTCAATTTTTCCCGCCAGATTCGGCAAGCGCAACGCTATTTGTTTATGGATAAGTTCATAGCGGTCTTCTGCGCTGTAGGGAACTTCCCCTGAGAAAAGGTGATAGAGAGTCATCCCAAAACTGTAAAGATCACTTCTAAAATCGATTTTTTGTCGTGTTCTTCCTGTTTGTTCGGGCGACATGTACATGAGATTTCCTGACGTTCCGGCATGAACATCAGGGTTGTATTTAAATCGATCATCAAGAAATGAATATCCAAAATCAATGAGTTGAACCGCTTTTGTTATAGGGTTATAAATGATATTCTTGGGATTGATGTCAGCATGAATGATCTCTCTACGATGCAAATATTCCATTGCTTCAGCGACCCCAAGAGCAATATATAAAGTTTCAGCAATCGTAAA
This sequence comes from Sulfuricurvum sp., assembly GCF_028688295.1. Taxonomy (GTDB): domain Bacteria; phylum Campylobacterota; class Campylobacteria; order Campylobacterales; family Sulfurimonadaceae; genus Sulfuricurvum. Next base: position 3,791 of record NZ_JAQTYM010000079.1, on the reverse strand, counting down.
CGTACGGGTTAAAAGCTGTCCATGCAACGAACTACCGCCGACATCTTCTAAAATGTGGGCATACTCGGTCGGTGTAGCGATGACCTCAAGTAAATTGGAAATATAGGAAAAACTGAGCTGATGTAAAAGCTTTTGCTCATTCATCATTTGCATCATCCGATATTCACGCATCTCGGAGGCTTTAAGCATTTTGACGATCACATTGATGTTATCAGAGATCCGTCTAGCCCTATAAACAACGGTTGCAGCATTTTCATGGAGGGTTTCGATAATCTGATACTCTCTACTCAGCATACGGGTCCTTTAAGATTCAAAAATATTATTAAACACTAAATTTTATTGATATTACCGAATAGGGGTTGAAAGTCTAAACACACTTCCGACTCCTTCTACAGAATTCACATCAATTTTTATCTCCATCGCATGTCCGTATTCGCGTACAATGTTAAGCCCAAGACCGGTTCCAAACCCATGATCTCGTACCTGCTCAAACGGTTCAAATATCAATCCCAATTTCTCTGATGGTATCCCCATCCCTGAATCTTGTACAACTACCTGACATTTTCCATCCTCCACCACAACAGTCACCCGTACAAACCCATCCGTCGTAAATTTGAGCGCATTCGAAATCAGGTTCATAATCATCTGTTTAAATTTGATACCGTCACATACAATCTCTATATACGCCATAGTGGACTCAAACGTATAAAGGAGATCACGATTTTTATGCAAACCGGTACAGTTTTCATACGCTTCGCGAACCAAGGCAACTGCATTGTAATTCTGTAGATCAAACCGAGTTTTACCCGATTTCATTTTGGCAATATCGAGCAACGAGTTGATTAATGCCAGCAGATGTTCTGCATTCGCATAGGTGCGTTCAATATAGCGTTTAACCAGCTGAGCACTCACCTCGTCATCCGCTATTTCATCAAAACTTTCCAATGCTTGATCGGTGAAATTAACGATTGCGTTTAGAGGTGTACGCAACTCATGGGAGACCTGATCGAAAAATTTGCTTTTTGCTTGGAGGAGATGGAGCGCTTCTTCTTTAGCCGCTACGGTTTCGGTGATGTCATAGCGTATCGAGAGGATCTCTACGGGTGAGCCTTTTATATCCATAATGGGGACGATTGTTGTTGCAAAATAGTGATGCGAACCGTGCTTTCCGATATGTTTCATCACCCCTTTCCAAATCTTTCCATTCTCTAGCAGGGCAAGTCTGTTTTGTCGGCACATCACTTCATTCTCACTCTCAAAGAACATTGAGATATTGGCTCCCATCACCTCATCCGTGCGATAGCCTAACAGTTCACATAACGCATCATTTACATAAATAATCTTCCCATCCAAATCACAGCGGGAAACGAGGTTGGAGGCATCGATCGCGGCATCGTATTGTTTTAATCGATGCTCACTCTCCTCTTTTTCCTGCGTGCGTGAGCGTATCCCCTCTTCGAGAACACATTTGTAACTCATCATGTCGGTTACATCAGACAACATCAAAACATAAACCTGCGCCTCTTCATCTAATGAATTCAATCCTATCGAAAAGGTTTGAATATCGAGTTTTCCGCTTATTCCGACTTTATAATGTTTTTCACCTGATAAGACATGTTCAAACCATGGACGTTCTAAATACCCCTCATAGACGTAGCCATATTTATCGATACGCAACAACTGTGTCGAAAAATCAAATTCAGGTTCTAAAACATCAATTCCTAATGTAGCAAAATACTCCACAAACGCTCTATTCGCATCGATGATCCGATATCCATCCGTGATAGCTATCATTCCGGTCGCAAGATGAAAAATAGATTTATAGTAACGGTACTGGGGATCATACGAGCGCAAATGTTCTTTTAATGTCTCTTTGGGTGAAAGGCTTATCGCATCAGTTGTTTCAACCATATAGAGTTCCTTCACTGTTTATATTTAGAAATAAAGTTTAGTACGTCATCTGCACTCATTGGTTTTCCATAAAAATACCCTTGAATGTGAAGACAACCATTTTTGATTAAAAAATCCTTTTGCTCATACGTTTCAACACCCTCAGCAATAATCGAAAGATTCAAACTTTTAGAGAGGGCAATAATTGCTTTAACAATCGCACGATCATCATCGTTTTGATGAAGATCACGTACGAATGATTGATCGATTTTCAACCGATGAACCGGCAACCGTTTTAAATACGCCAAGGAGGAATAACCGGTTCCGAAATCATCAATAGAGAGTCGTATCCCCATTTCGGTAATTTGGGTCAAAATACGGATCGCCTCTTCTGGATTATCCATCACTTCATTTTCAGTTACTTCAAACTCTATCCATTCGCTCAAACACTGTGTCTCTTGCAGGAGTGATTCGAGCATCACCGTAAAATCCTTTTGTTTGAGCTGTTTGATCGTCAGATTGAGCGACAGGATACCCGGGTGTAATCCATCACGATACCATTGAGCGAATTGGAGCATAGCACTGCGCATCACAAACTGATCCATTGCAACTATCAAACCGGTTTCAATCGCCAACGGAACAAAGGTATTTGGCAATACCAACCCAAGTTCCGGATGGTTCCATCGAATCAATGCTTCCATCCCTAGTAATCTCTCTGAGAGACCGTCTACTTGCGGCTGATAAAAAACACAAAACTCGTTTCTCTCTAGAGCTCTTCGTAAACTTGATTCCAAAGCAACTCGTTCATACGCCCGTTTTGTCATATCCTGAGTATAAAAATGGCAACTATTTCTCCCCTCGTTTTTGGCTTTATACATTGCTGCGTCAGCATTTCTGAGAAGCATTTCAGGAGTTGTGCCATCCGATGGAAAAACACTGATACCGATACTACAGGTCACATACAACTCGTGTTTATCAATACAAATCGGTATCTGCATCATTTGGAGCAATTTGTCGGCAATTTTGCTCACAATCTGTACATCATCGAGATAATCAACCATTAAACAAAATTCATCTCCCCCTAATCGAGAAATGGTGTCTATGTTTCGTAATTGACTCCGCATCAGATTGGCAACATGAATCAACACTTGATCTCCGACGAGATGCCCCAGTGAATCGTTAATCTCTTTAAAACGATCCAAATCGATAAATAAAATCGCTACATGGCGTTCATAGCGCTGCGCATGTTTGATCTCTTGATCCAAACGATCCAAAAAGAGTCTCCGATTCGGTAATTCCGTCAAAATATCATGATTAGCACGATAATCCAAATGCTCTTCTAATGATTGACGCCGCTCCATCTCAAGTGCCAATGACATAGTACTTGCCATCGCCATTGCAAAATCCTGCTCTTCAGGCTCCCATTGATGAATCCCATCGACTTGTTCGTGACAAACAACCGCTATCACCTTTCCCCCACGAATAATAGGAATATCAAGCATTGAGTCAATATTAAGCGGTTTGAGATACATCTCCTTAAACTCTGATGTCATCGGGTCATTTTGGGCATCATTAGCAATAATCAGCTCTCCTCTTTGCATCGCACCAAAGTACAACGGAAAATCATGAGCATACAATATCATTCCGTTCGTGTGTTCACTGGTTCGAATATCATAAAGATCATCGCAAACAATCATCGACCCATCCGGCGTCATTCGCCAAAGGCTAACTCGAGTAATTCTCAATGTTTGTGCCGATATTTCTGTCGCTTTTTGGATAGATGATTGCACGTTCTCAAAATCAAGATTTGACCACTCTAAAAGTGCCTGCTGGTATTTTTGACTCCTCTCTAAACGAACCATTCCTATTTTCGATAGATCGGATATATACTCTTGTAAAGA
>NZ_JAQTYM010000078.1 GCF_028688295.1 Sulfuricurvum sp. | reverse complement strand
CATGCACCGGTAGATAGGGAGAAAACAACAGAATGTTTTATCGATGCTTAACCGACATCAAATTAAGCGACTTCTCGTCGCACGGGTGTCCACCTACAAAGGGATTTTTATTCCCATGCGTTTTAAAAGCAGCTTAAATCCATCATAGATGGGTTACACCAACAGTTGTCTAAGCGACGAATGTGTCGGCATTCTCATCGCTTCAACTGCAAAATTAATCTCTTTTGCGATCGTGGCAACATCGATCTTCCATTCAGGAATATTGTACCGTTCAGCTCTTTTTCCATCATTCAACCATTTTAACGCTTCGCTCAAATGCCATAGTGATGTATTGCCTGAATGGATCGGCATCGGCGCTTCCGTGGAAGCAAAAATTTTGAGGACGTTTTGACGAGAACATCCGATGGTTTCAGCAATATCAGAGACTCCTGCAAAATCTGGCTTCGCTTCCATCAGTGATGCAGTAGGAATAGCTTTTTTGACATCTTTTATGGCACTCTCAAATGCTTCTGCCGCACTGGCTGCTTCACGTGCAAAAGATAGACCGATAACACCGCTTTTACCGCTTCCAATCAAAGCGTCATCGCATCCGGCTTCATAGAGTTGATCGATAAGATCGTTCATCTCTTCGTTAGAATTTACTTTGAACAAAAGTTCGAATTCATATTCACGCATCGTTTTCTCCATCCGTTTCATTATTTTCTTTGGCTTTTATACAGCCATCTACATACTTTTTTAAATCTCTTGCATGGTTCTGAGGATTTTAGGCGTTGACCATATACTTATTTGGCAAAAGATCCCATTTCTGCAGGCGTTATCATTGTAAGGACACAAAAGTAATCCCTATGCATGAGTTTTGCCAGTTCTCTTTTTCACTGTCCATCCAAGTTCTTCAGCATGAGCAATGGCAGCTTCAATATCCTTATTAGGATGTCTTGGTCTGTTTGACATAGTATTCCTTATATTCGTTAGTATATCGACAAAACTATTTAGTTGTCAAGTGACAACCTTTTATCTAATCTCATTTGCCAAAAAATACCTTAAAGCGGTCATTGATATCGGTTTGTCGAGCTTGGTATTGATGATTTCCTAATTAATATCAATATCGTGATTCTCTGATTGTATGTGTGTTACAATACACATATATTATGCGCATAGGATATTATTATGACTGCTTATTACAATCCAAACGCTCCTAAAAAGTCGGTGAATCTTAGTATTAACAGCGATCTTATTCAACAGGCGAAGGCACTAAAGATTAATCTATCTAAGCTACTTGAAGAGAGATTGGTAGAAACCATCGCATCTCAAAAAGAATCTTTGTGGATAAAAGAAAATAAAGAAGCAATCGAAGAGTATAACGAGCGAGTATCTAATAATGGAGCATTCTCAGATCGGTTGAGACGATTTTAATGGCTCAGTTCGATATTTATACAAACAACAATACTGACAGTTCTGTGGAATTCCCGTATCTTCTCGATATTCAAGCAGATATTCTTTCTGGCTTGGAGACAAGAGTCGTTATTCCTCTACGTGAAAACGTTAAAGCAATCCAACATCTTAATCCAGAATTTACTATTGGATCAACATCATACATCTTGTTAACACAAGAGCTTGCAGGGATACATAAGTCTGCATTAGGTGAAAAATGGGGTTCTTTAAAGGAACACCGCAGTGAAATAATTGCCGCTTTGGACTTTATGGTGAGTGGATTCTAGGTTAATTTGACCCATAAATTATTCAATATAATTTATGTTAATCAATTGTATGACACATTTGCAAATAGTCAAGATATTGGAAAAATTAAATGAAAATTATTGCAAAGTGAATGCTATATCAGAGGCTATTCACCCTCGAATATCGAGGGTTTGTCCTAGACCTGAGGAGGAGCTAGAAGTAGGCTTTGATTGTGATTCTGATGTATTTGAAGAGTTAAAAAGCGTCATAGTGTCTCATCCTTGAGAATGTAGTATTCTTGACTCTTGTTTTCAAAGAGTTGTCGTTATATCGGCAGAAAAATCAATATGTTAATATGTAATTTAAAGAAGATGAAAAAGCAATTATCAAGATTGGGTCGGATTTAAAGGAATACTTTCAATAGATGATGAATCAGATTGGGATGAAGCGATAGATTTATAGGCATTTTGTCCGTTGATTGAATCTTGGAGCTTTTTACTCTCTTCTAAATGCCCTCTCATTTCCATAACGGCTGCCGTTGCAGCAACCCGATAATCCTGTGGACTGGGATCAGAAGGGGCCATAGCCGCTGCTAAGATTTGTCGAGCCTTTCGGATGGTCTCTTCTGGATTGTTCCCCTCAGAGGTATCGATAGGGACTTCACCGGCAGTGGCATACATCTTTCCATCGGGTCCCTTGGTATAACTGAAATTTGCTCCGCCAGTGACAACACCTCCGCCAGCAGCGACATGTGCTGCTTCATGGGCTCGAACTTTGGTATCTGCGGATTCAAGCTTTGTGATTAAAGCCTGATAAGAAGGGGATTTTTCGGGTGTAGTAGTAGTTTGCTTGTCATGATTGGAAGTGTAGGAGGAATACTGATACTGTGATGGTGATACCTGTATACTCATGCGTTGCTGTACAGTCCCTTTATCTTGTAATGGTTTAAAGATTAAAATGGATCATATTTATGATTTCAAGGTAAGTATAATAACATTTTTAAGTGAAGACAGAAGTGAGTTGTTGCTTAATGGATTGAACGATCAAAAACGGCTACGAGAAAAAGGGTGCAGAAGGCATAGATAGTGGCAAAATAAGAGAATGTTTTTCGATCTTATGATGCTTTCATGATGTGGATTTCTACGATTGTACTGAATCACCTCCTGTATTCAAAGGAATCGTTGAGCTAATGATCAAAGATAACTAACTCAAAACGAAAAATTAGGGAGTATGAACAGGTATACTTTAAATGATATGGACTTACCCACATAGCTGTTGAACCAGTTGATTAAATACAGTTAGCATTCATTCATCATTCACCGATACAATTTCTCATATCTGTTCGATGATGTATCAGGAGAGTAACGAATGTATAAATATCACGATAAATCCAAACGATTTTTAGCCACCGCTCTGATTACTACCGGCTTATTGGGTACGACACCATTGATGAGCGAAGAAATTATCCAATTCGAACGCTCTGCCGTTACTCAAGAAAACCTTTCACTACGAATCGATTCTGAATTACGAAATCAGCAGTTTCAATGTTCTAAAACGGGATTTATACTCCATTTCTTAACAAATGCAAAAGCACATTTTATTCATCCGCAATCCGCTGACACACTTCATGCTGATTACAGTGTCCACTTTAACCATAGCATAGCGATGAAAGTCTATAAAAACCCATCCAAACATTTCGATCTGATGATGCATCACATCAATATCGCTTCCGATGGGTTTAGTGCCAAGGTCAATGGAGAGACTCGCTATTTTCAGAAAGTCTAATTAGGGGTCCCCTGAGAAAACGGAATATATAGTACGTTAAGAGAAATTGTCGTTTTTTGATAAGAGGGATTAAACGACTTGAATTTGAAGTCGTTTTCCGATTGCTGCTACAGCACTTTCGATAGTTGCGAGTGTGATTGAGGTATTGAGTGGATCGAGTAAGCGATTAATTGCTGATCGGCTGGTATTCATCCGCTTTGCCATTTCGGTTTTAGTAATGTGTTCTTTTGCCATTGTTTCTTCGAGTTGGAATGCAATCACTCTTTTAACAGCTACGGCTTCTGCTTCTGCAAGCATCCCTTCTTCTTGCAGGAAGTCATCAAATGAGCTTCCGATACCTTGTTGCAATTTCATTGAATCTCCTTCATGCGCTTTAGCGCTAAATCAATCTCTTCTTTTGGAGTTTGCTGTGTCTTTTTGACAAACCCATTGAGAAGCACCATATAGTGATCGATGATGGTAAAAATTACCCGTGCAATCCGCTTATCCGAAATACTGCTTCGTACTTCGTAAAGTTTATTACCAAGTGGACGCGATATCGGCATACCGATCGGCCATCCGTATTCAACTGTCTTGATATCATTACCAACGTTTTGACGATCCTCTACACTAAGAGACTTTAGCCATTCACGTACTGGTTCATTATCGGATAGTGTTTGATAAAAGACGACATTAATTTTTTTATCGATACGCTATTGTACCTTTTTTGGTACGATTTGTAAATCTAACAGTATTTAAAATTGCTACCGAAGATAACACCTGGAAGAGGGTGACTTTTATGAGCAATGATGGAATGATATTAGAATGTAGGGGTAAGAACAATTGGCCGCTTCTTGGACCATCTATCTGTCCGGTTGAAAAATTGGAAACTATCATCAATCAAAACGTAGCGGTTTCTCATGATGTATCCAAGATATATGAGATTAAAGTCAACAACGAAGCAGTCTTGAAATACGATGATTTCATCTGGAAAAGAAACTTTGGAGTGATGATGGCTTTTGTTATTTTTATTGCTTCGCTCTATATTTTCAAACGAGGCGGTTTGTTTAATCGCTCATAATTAGAGAATATTCTTTACACCCACGCTGTTTTTATTTCTTCATTTCCTCCAATAATTTGATTTATCGACTATTGGGGCTTTCTTATTATTTTAGCTTTCTTGTATTTACTGTGTAGTCGTGATGATGCTTTATGTTGCTAGTCTGTGGTTTGAATGTTTCACCATATTGTCTTATGTGGATCTGGTGTTGCACGATGTAGTTTGTGTGTATCCTTTACTAGGCTTTATATCATACGCCCAAAATGTCATTGGGTCTTTTTTCTATATGAATGGACTATTTAGTGTGGGGTGATGGTTATTAGAAATCATAGACTATAGAGTAAAGTGTTGTATGAATTTGGATAAAAAACAGGTGGGTTGAGAGTTGTTTATAGATAAGGTTAAATGGAAAAAACAAAGCGGTTTAGTTTTGAGTAGCAGGTAATTTTTGTAAAACTTGATAGTTTTGTTGATGATTTTTGACGAAAAAGTGTAAAAAGTGGGTTTTTCGATATACACAATTATTACATCAATGTTGAAAATAGTCAATTTTTTGGTGTTTTTAGCACAAAAACAGAGATGTTTTATTTTGTTAAATTGTTGACATTTAGAACTCTTTTATGGTTTAATTGTAAAAAATGAGACTGAAAAGTAGGGTGTTTTTAGGGGAGAAAAATTGAAAACATTGGGGTGGTTTTTGGGAGTGTTTTTGAGGGGTAAAAGCAATTGACAACTTTCGGTTGTTAAAATCAATAATTAGAAAAAAAGTACACTCATAAGTTTATTTTTTTTTTGGAAAAAGTATGGTAGTAGACTGGGTGGTTTTTGGGGTTAAAAATGAGGGTAAAAATATATTACATTTGGGTTTGGTGTGTTTTTATATCTTTGTTTGACGACAGAGTTCTGTTACTTAAGTTTTATGCATTTTTGGAGAATTGACGGTTTGGTTGGGGAGTGTCAAAAAGCGATAAAAAAGTGTGACTTTGGGGTGTTGGGGATCATTTTATAGACTTTAGGGTTTTTGAGTCAAAACCATAGTGTTTTGAGAGGGAGTTTGACGGGCTAGTTTTGGAAAAACGCTAAAAAGATCGGTGTTTTTCTCGAATTTCCGTAAAAAACACATGTTTTTGAAAGTGCAAAAAATCGATCAGATTGGGTAAATTTTTCGATGGTTTTTGGTCGAATTTGGGGTCAAAATGCTCAAAATCCACCCCTCTTTTTACTAAAATTGGTATCAATTTGGTTTTGCTACAAACCTTAAGCGAAAACCTCGAAAAAAACTCGTGTTTTTTGAAAAACCTCGACTTTTTTTCGAGAGGTGTAATTTCTTTGCTTAAATATTTAAACTAATTTATTTTCCAAGAATTAAAATTCAAAAATGAGCACTTTTTTTGGGCTTTTTTTTGAGAAATCAAACAAGTTTTTGCATGAGAAAAACAAGCTTAAAAATGATGATTTTTTGAAATTCAACTGGCAAGATTTTTTATAAAAATACATTCCTAATCTCACTCTATTTTTCTCAATTTTTGTACTCAATTTTTCCATGTTTTTTTGGCCAAATTTTAGGGATATTTTTTGGGATATTTTTACAAAAAAATAATGTTTTTTTTAGACTTGCCTCATTTTACTTTTTAAAATAAATATAGTATAAATGTGTATATTAGTTGCTCTGAGATTTTGATACAAATACTACCAGATAATGAGTGTCCGCTAGAAAGCATAATTGCCGGAATGATAGAATCAATAAAAGTAAATGGCAATATAGCGGATCGATAAAATATATTGCGTAAAAATTTATTGACATGTTTAACCATTATGGTTATTATGACAATATTATTATAGACTTGATGAAAGAGCAGCTGTATGTCAAATACTAAAAGTAATCCACACTACAGCCTAGAGGAAATCAAACAGCTGGTCAGGAATGCTCAAAGAGTTATAACCTATCAGGCAACTCTTGATGCTGATTACATTGGATTTAATCATGAGAGTATTTATTCAGTTGTTTTAGACATGAATGAGTCCCATTTTTATAAATCGATGATATCAGAAAAAAATCCGCTTTTGTAGCAAGATGTGTATCACTATCAACGTGACGGCCTTGATATGATTTTGTATATAAAACTACAAATCAATAAAAATGCAGTTGTCATTTCTTTCAAAGAGAAATAAGAGGTATAAAATTATGAGACTAGAAGAATGCCCATATTGTAACGGTGAGTTAGAATACAACAAACACACTGAAGAATTAAAATATAAAGGTAAAACACTTTTTATTGATATGGTTGGGGAATATTGTCCAGCATGCCAAGAAGGTTTTCAAAACGATGAAGACTTGAAAACCAATGAGCATACTATCGCTCTGGCAAAAACTGCCGCGGATAAAAAAATTGCTTCCGATATAGCAAGGATAAGAAAGAATCTTGGTCTTTCCCAAACTGAAGCTTCAGAGATCTTCGGTGGTGGGATAAGAGCATTTCATAAATATGAAAAGGGCGAAATCAGCCCGCCGCAAACTCTGGTCATTTTGTTTGACTTGCTTGACAAAGGTACAGTAACACTCGATGCAATTAAAGAAAACGCAACCCAAAAGATAGCGTAATCAACGCTATCTTTAAAGTACCTCGATCTTCACAATCTATATTCATTTCAATGAGTTAAAGAGTAACGATGCTTATTTGTTAGACAAGTTTTATTTTATTTGTACTAATTTTTAACATAACAATCCCTTCCGCTTGACATATCATGATTAAGTCATTATCATAGCATTATAAAATTACTAACATTTGAATGGGATCCAACAAAAGCATTGTCCAATGTTAAGAAGCAAAAACTGTTTTTGATGATGATTTTGCCCGCTTGCTTCATGATCCTGATCACTCAAAGGAAGAGGAGCGGTTCATATTATTGGGTATGAGTTATACGCTAAAAATTCTGACCGTTGTCCATTGCTATCGTGATCAAGACGGAACGATACGGATAATATCTGCGAGAGAATCTACCAAAAACGAAGCACGCCAATACAAGGAGTTTTTACCATGAGAGAAGAATACGATTTTTCACAATCTGTCCAAAATCCATACGCTAAGCGGACAAAGAAACAGATATCGCTTAATGTTGATGTGGATACAATCGAGTATTTTAAAGAGCTATCCGTAAAAATGGGGTTGCCTTATCAAACCCTAATCAACTCATACCTAACCGATTGCGCTATGCGTCACGTTGAGCCTCAGTTGAAGTGGACGAGCTGATCGTTTTTTCCAACAGCAGTTTTAATGCGACAACCTGATCCATCAAGGTGAGATTGGATTGCCGCAGCTTTTTATTCTCTTCACGCAATGCTTCTATCAGAGCCTCTTTCTCATTACCCTCTTTTTCTGCCTTCTTTACCGTAGCAGTTGGTTTGTGCGGCATGTTGCCTAGTAAATCTTTGTAATTGGCGTAAATAGTGGCTCTGCTAATACCGCATAATGATGCCAATTGATCCACCGTTACTTTGGTTCCTGAGGACTTGAGCTCTTTGATGGTCCGCTCCAGAAGCTGTCGTGTCTGAAATTTTTGTTCTGATTTGTATTTTTTGAGGGAATCGCCTTTAGGCATGGTTATCCTTTGGTTGAATGGATTCAATGATAGAGGTAACTTTAGAAAGCCGAAAACGGGCTTTTTTCACTTCGATGGGCTGAGTATCATTGCAATGCTCGATATGGCGTTCAAGCAAGCTTGCTTCATGCATAAAATTCGGCAAAAAAGTCTCATTAGTCACAAAATCCTTACAACCGATGGTGTAACAGCTTTGAACACCCAAGTTTGGACAATGCCCCCGTTTAAAATCGTACAAACACATCCCAAAGGGGAGAGGATTGATGCCGAAGACTTTGGAGAGTTCATCGAGTTTATCGGATAGACTGGGAGACGTTTGAATCGAATGCAATCGGTGTTTGAAGATTTCGCCCTCAATCCCTTGCGTATAAAGATATTTAGCATTGAGCATCCCGTGCAAATAGCTTTGTTTCAACTCTTCTTTGCTTCGATGGACATAATGGGAGGTCATTTCAATCGATAGGTGCTTGAAATGGGTTTGAAGTACCACGAGATTGACATCGCACTCAGAAGCGGCAAGTTTCGCGAAGGTATGTCTAAAACAGTGCGAGGTGAGTGTCACTTCTTGATTCGATCGATTGAAAAACGTCAGCGCAAGATTGTTACGTTTTAAAAATGCTCTAAGATAACTGTGATTCCATTTACCGGATTCCATCGGCGTCGGCACGAGTCGCTGAGAGGTTGAAGTACCTTTACGAGGGGAGAGGAGATAGAATAGATAATTTTTCTCTTTTGCTTCGTCTCTTAAGGGCTCGGTGAGTCGTTCAAGATGGAGGATAACTTCATAAATCTCTTTAGGGATCAGTATTCGATGCGCATAAGGCTCACGTTCGGTTTTTTGAATGGTCACGTTTAGCCAGAATGTTCCATACTTGTCTTGTTGAGCGCATCCGTATTTGAGATAGAGAATTTCAGAGATACGCAATCCTGTGTGGGCTTGCACTAGAATAGCAAATTTAGCGTGATTGAGTCGAAACAACCCTTTGCTTTTTCCGCTTTGGAATGTTTGAAGTATGTCGGGCTCATTCCATGCACATTGAAGGATTGATTTCCATAATCCGATCGGAATGCTGTGATCATCGGGGCCGTTTTGACGCTCAAGGGCACCTTGTTTGTTGGCTCCCCACCAATCCCATAAAGACGTTTCTAACTGAATAGGCTGTTGCGGTACACTGAAGCCATTATTTGTACCCATATTGAGGATCTTATAGGGGTCCCCTGAGAAAACGGAATATATAGTACGTTAAGAGAATTTTACCGCCCTTAAAGGCCTAAATTTCCCATCTTTGAGCTTCGAACTCTTTTTCCAGACATAGTCCCCAGTTAAATTGATG
>NZ_JAQTYM010000077.1 GCF_028688295.1 Sulfuricurvum sp. | reverse complement strand
CGGTACGGCGGTCATCGTCGATCTGAATACTCTTTTGCAAAATAGAGCTTGATTTTCGGCAGATAAATGTGGAGGGTAAAATTTACCGAAAGAGCGGTACGATACTCTTATCAAAAACATAGAAGTGCGAAATGGCTCTGTTGATAAGAGGATAATAAATATGAGTGTATATGTTATCGGGCAAATCCGTATCACCGATCAGGAAAAGTGGAATGACTATAAAAGCCAAGTGCAGTCCACTCTCGAACCTTATGGGGGAAAAGTTCTGTTGAGGGGGTCATGTATCAAATCTCTTGTGGGCACTACGGATTATCCTGATGTAGTAGCTATTGAATTTGATTCCGTCGAAAAAGCTAAAGAATGGTATCACTCTTCCGCCTATCAGAGCTTAGTCCCAATCCGTGAAAAAGGGGCGGAGATCATTTTACAGGTGTATGAATAAGAGGATGAGACCTATATAACCCCCGCCGTTAATATCACTAAAAAAGCAAAAATACCCTACACACTTCATTCCTATACCCACGATCCTGCATCGGCAGTAAATTTCACGATGATCAGGACGAAGAGGGCTGGAGATAGAACTCTCGTCGAATGATTTAAAAATGGTCTGTTCGGCTGAGTTTTATGATTTGAGGGTATGATTTTAGCTTTTTGCCCACGTATCCAAAAGAGCGAATAAGGCTTGATTGCTTTTAGAGATATTGGATACTCCTTGGCGTATTGTTTGTGGATTACTTACAAATTCAGAGTCACAACATAGATACTCACCATCAGCATCTAAAAGTTTCCCCATACTCTCCGCCGTTGTCTCAAAATGAAATTGAGTAGCGATGATCCGTCCATCCACCGTGGCAAACGCCTGATTCTCAAAAGCATCATTTCGTGCAATACGGACGGTATCGTTTGGTAGATCAAACGTATCTCCATGCCAATGAAAGACGCATTGGGTCTTATCCAGTGAATCGGTGAGCGGATGAGGCATGAGGTCGATATTTCTCCATCCTGCCTCGCGCGTTCCGGAAGAATAGACCCGTGATCCCATCGCGCTTGCCAACAATTGCGCGCCCAAACAGATACCGAAAATTTTGCCTCCTGATTCAATCCGTTTACGTAAAAATTCGATTTCGTTTTTAATAAAACCGATATCATCATACGCACTCATCGATCCGCCCAATACCACCAGTAAATCATCCGCTTCCAAGGGTTCGTTTTCCCAACATCGGATGATGCGGTAAGTGATTCCCCTCATACGTGCCCACTCGCCGATTGCCGCTTCGTTTTCAAACGGTACATGTTGCCAAATAGTCATAATACACTCCTGTGTTGTTTAGGTTAGAGTTGAATTCGTAACGGAATCATGGAGGACTTTTCAAACCCCATGCCCTCGTAAAAGCGGTGCGCGGCGATATTGTCTCCGTCGGTGAGGAGGGTAAGACGTTGAATCCCTTTTTCTTTGCTGATCGTAAGAACGTATTCAAGTAAAGACGAGCCGATATCCTCTCCTCTGTGATTCTCATCGATAACCATATCTTCGAGAATGGCGACTCTTCCTCCCAATGCCGTTGAAACGGTGTAGAGCAGATTCACCATCCCCACAATCTCGCCCTCTTTGGATGCAACGTATATCTCACCGATATTTTCATCGTCGATGATTTTTTTCAACGCCTTCGTCTGATTTGCACTATCGGGGGTGAATTCGGCTTCTTGGGAGAAGAGCTGATTTAACAGATGACAAAGGCTCGGAATATCCTCTAGTGTTGCCGTTTGGTACGTGATAGGGGTCTCTTTAGAGACAGACTCATAGGCGATGAGGATCTTTTTGCGCTCAATCCCCCAGCGATATCCGCTCATAGCACCGCTTTTGGCGATGACGCGGTGACAGGGGATGAGATAGCCGATATGGTTTTCACCGATTGCACTGGCTACTGCACGCACCGCTTTGGGATTATCGATAGTATTTGCGATATCTTGATAGGTTGTTACTGCACCATCTGGGAGATTGATGAGGGCTTTCCACACATTGATTTGGAGGTTTGTCCCTTTGACCATCAGGTTGTATTTTTTGTTTTTGATGAAAATATTTTCCAAGTAGGTTTGCGCTTTTTCATCATCGTGTTGCAAATTTGCATTTTCCCACAGTTCACTAAATCGTGTAAAAATAGCCTCTTTGTTTTTATCGATAAACCCTAAATAACAGACCCCTTTATCAGTGTAGGCGATCAGTGCTTCGCCGAAGGGGGTGAGCCCGAAACCGTAGGTGATGGTGACGTCTTTTCCTTTTTCTCTCCACTCTTTTGGGGTAACCCCGATGAGATTGACAAACAGCTCATGAAGTCTGCTGGAGCTGGATAACCCGATATCCAGAGTACTGTCCAACAGAGATTTTGACTCTTTGATATGCTCTTTGGCGTAGTTTAGCGTCACGGAGTGGAGAAACTGTTTGGGGGTAACTCCGACATACTCTTTAAACACCCTCATAAAATGGTATTTGCTCATACCGATATTTTTAGCGATTTCATCGATGGAGGGCTGATCTTTGAAATGGGTGTCGATATAGGTGATGGCTTTGGCAATGAGATGATAATTTTGGTTTAATATTTCGAGCTCTTGCATGAATCGCCTTTAATAGGTTGCATAATTATAGACTCTAAAACCCTTCAAAAGAGTTTCGAGCTCCGCTTTAATCTCCATTTGAAGAGGGATGTTTTGTATCTCATCTAAAACATCGCAGATTCTATGCGCGATCAGAGTAAACTCTTTTTCTTTCATTCCCAGTGTCGTTAATGCGGCACTTCCTATGCGTATACCTGAGGTAGACGAAGCGGGGCGGGGATCGGAGGGGATCGAGTTTTTGTTGACGGTGATACCGGCATTTTCCAATGCCACACTCGCCTCTTCACCTGAGTAATCTCTCTCCATCAACGATACGAGAACCATATGATTGTCGGTTCCTCCGCTGATGAGCTGATACCCTCTTTGGTTCATAATCTCCCCTAAGAGTTTTGCGTTGCTTTTAACCGCTTTGGCATACTCTTTCCACGAGGGGTGCAAAACCTCTCCAAACGCCACCGCTTTTGCGGCGATAACATGCACCAGCGGACCACCTTGTATTCCGGGGAAAATAGCGCTGTCGATTTTCTTGGCTATCTCTTCGTTGTTTGTCATAATCACCCCGCCGCGAGGACCTCTGAGTGTTTTATGGGTCGTAGAAGTGACGACATCGGCGTAGGGAAACGGGCTCATATGCTCACCCGCCGCGACCAATCCCGCAATATGGGCGATATCGGCAAAGAGTATCGCACCAACACGCTTCGCTATGGTTCGGAACTTTTTAAAATCGATTTCCCGCGTATAGGCACTTGCACCGCATACGATGATTTTAGGTTTTACGATTTCCGCGATCTGAGCTATCTTTTCATAGTCCATTCTTCCATCTGCTTCCACACCATAGGTAAAGGAGTGGTAGTTTTTTCCTGAAAAGTTGGGTTTTGCACCGTGTGTCAAATGTCCACCGTGACGCAAATCCATCCCCAATATCTTATCGCCTGCTTGCAATAACGCGGCATAAACCGCCCCGTTGGCTTGACTTCCTGAATGGGGCTGTACGTTTGCGTAGTGACATCCGAAAATCTTGCAAAGTCGGTCTTTCGCCAGTTGCTCTACCTGATCGGCAAATTGACATCCGCCGTAGTATCGTTTATTCGGATATCCCTCAGCGTATTTGTTGGTAAAAATACTCCCCATCGCCTCCATAACGGCAGGAGAGGTAAAGTTCTCACTGGCGATCATTTCCAAATGGGTTGATTGTCGCTCAAACTCATTTTGTATAATGGCGAACACTTCTGTATCTGCAACCGATAAATCCTCTTCGTGTATAAAACTCATGGTCTCCCCTTGTTGGATAGTTCGTAAAAGTTTAGCGATTACGAATATCGGTTGCAATCCAAATCTTGCTGATTTGCTCCGGTATTAGAGCAAGATTTGGATTGTTTTTAATGAGCTATTGAACTAAAATTCACCGAAAATTGATCTTGAAAGGTATATATATGGATACATATTTCGGAAAGATTAAAAGTATCAAAATCGGAAAAGTCGTGACCGAACACGTAGGTACATCGGAAATAGAGTTTTTATCCGCTATCAAAAAATATCCGGTTTTAGATGCTTATTTGAGTAAAATGGGATTTATCGGTGATGAGCAGGGCGATACCGAACATCATGGCGGTGAGAATAAAGCAGTACTCTTTTTTTCATCCATCTCTTACAATAGAATCAATGCCCTTTATAACTACAACTTTGAGTTTGACGGTTTAGCCTATTATGGAGAAAATTTGCTTGTCTCACATATGAATGAAGAGAACGTATGTATCGGAGATGTATTGGGGATCGGTGATGCGATTATCGAAGTTTCTCAACCCAGACAGCCGTGCAGAAAACTTTCGACTAATACGGGTGTGAATGCTATGGCAAAAATTATCTATAAGAGTGGATTGAGCGGATGGTATGGGCGGGTGTTGAAAGAGGGGACTCTCAACCAAGATGATATGGTTGTGTTGAAAAAACGTCGTTTTCCTGATCTTACGATCAGTGCACTGAACCAGCTAATGATCGATCCCACGAGTAATCCTATTTTGCTTGAAAAAGCATTGCAAGCCGATAGTTTAGGAAATGCATTTAGAACATCATTGGAAAATCGCTATCTGTATGATAGTTATGAACATCTATCTTATCAAACATGGGAATAAAATGAAACAAAAATATCTATTGTCTACCTATAACCGTCAAGAGGTGAGCTTTGAGAGAGGTGAT
Organism: Sulfuricurvum sp.; assembly: GCF_028688295.1. Lineage (GTDB taxonomy): Bacteria > Campylobacterota > Campylobacteria > Campylobacterales > Sulfurimonadaceae > Sulfuricurvum. The sequence goes on along the minus strand of NZ_JAQTYM010000077.1, from coordinate 4,651 downwards.
AATGCCACTTTATGGGATATTGATGGGAAAGAGTACATCGATTTTGCCGCAGGAGTCGCCGTTTGCAGTGTAGGACATGGAAACCATCGCTTAGCTCGTGCTATCAGTGATCAAGCGGCTAAGATTATCCATGTCTCAAACCTCTATCGCATTGCACCTCAGGAAGAATGTGCAAGACGAATCGTCGAGCTGAGTGAATACGATATGAGATGCTTTTTCGGCAATAGCGGTACGGAAGTCAATGAAGGGGCGATCAAAATAGCCCGCAAATACGGAGAGGTTGAAGGTAGAGCAAAACGGTATAAAATCATCACCTTGGAAAACTCTTTTCACGGACGGACAATCACGGCGTTAAAAGCGACAGGGCAAGTGGCAAAGCATAATTATTTCGGTCCTTATCCCGATGGATTTGTGTATGCAGCAAACGTTGAGGAGATCGAATCTCTCATCGATGAGACTACGGTAGCCGTCATGATCGAACTCGTACAGGGTGAAGGGGGCGTGCAACCGCTCGATAAACAAAAAGTTCAAAATCTCTCAGCATTGCTAAAATCGAAAGATATACTGCTGATCGTCGATGAAGTGCAGACGGGAATATACCGTTGCGGTAGTTTTTTGGCATCGCATGTTTACGGGATTACTCCTGATGTGATAACGTTGGCAAAAGGGTTAGGGGGAGGGGTTCCTATCGGTGTCGTCATGACACGATTGAAAGAGATCTTCTCCTACGGTGATCACGGTTCGACATTCGGTGGAAACTATCTCTCCACCGTTGCGGCGAACGAAGTCCTCGATATCTTGGAAACCTATAACAAAAGCGGTGAGATGATGGAACATCAAAACTATTTTGAAACCTCATTAGAGTCTTTTGCTTTACACTATCCTGATATTTTTACTGAGCGAGTTGGAATCGGGATGATGCAGGGGCTACGTGTCATCGACAGTGAAGTTCTCTCGAAAATTATCGATTCGGCGTTTGAGATAGGTGTTTTAGTTATCAAATCGGGTAGAAATACATTACGCTTCGTCCCTCCGCTCACGATTAGCAAAAGTGAAATGGATGAAGGGTTTCGACGGTTGAATAGTGCTATGCAACATGTGTAAAATCAAATGGAGTCAAAATGTTTATTATCTCACTTACCTATATCAAACCGCTCGAAGAGGTTGACGTCCTGTTGGAAGAGCATGTCGTATATCTCAAAGAACAGTACGATTTAGGTCATTTTCTAGCATCGGGGCGTAAAGTGCCTCGCACGGGAGGGATGATTTTGGCACGTGGTGTCTCGCGAGAAGATATCGAAACGATTATCACCCTTGATCCGTTTTATCGGCACGGTGTAGCTAAGTATGAGATTACGGAATTTAGTCCGACGATGACATCGGATGAATTGGAATTTTTGAGGGAATAAAAATACCCTTGATGTAAAACCTATAGATGAAGATGGGGGTTAAAACAAGTGAGTAGTTATAGGTATTGCCTAGTACCACAATTTTTTAATTGCTGAATAGTTAAGCAAGCAATTTTACTCGTTCCAAAATAAATTCAGCAACTTGTTTAGATTCAAAGATATTTGCATCTATATAGCCATCAATAGAAAACAAACCTTCAATTGGTGCATTATCAAATCTAACAAACATAATTTGCTCGTCACCTTTTGATTTAATTATATCTCTTACGGCTCTCCATTCAAGTCCACACCACTCTTTTTGTGCATATTCTTTCGAAAGGAAAACAACAATTAGCTTGGCATGGTTTCTATAAATGTTTTGTAGTAGTGTATCAACATTTGGACGAGCAAGTTGTGACTGATAGTCGAAGTCATAAAATAAACAATCATTATCTAAATTCTTTCGCAATATATTTGCTACTTCAGATACATAATCCCTTTTTTCTCCGGGGAAAGATAATGCTACATCAAATTTTATGTTTTCTAACTTTGACAAAGATTTATCAATCTTTTTGATAGTTGGTTCAATTAGTAGTTGCTCTAAAGCAAGTAATGATAATGCAAAAGGATCAATATCTATAACTCTAATTCCTTCTTTTTTGTGTGAGGTCATAGACATATAATACAAAAGGTAATTTAACCAAATAGCCAATGCATTACTATTTGTACTTACTATGGTTTTAGAAATTCCATCCGTTTCACTTTCTCGTATTTCATTAACAACTTTTGAATTAATAATTTCAGCTTCTTTTTTACTGAAGAGATGAGAGGCTCTTCTTGCCATTTTTAAAAACAAGTTACATGTATCACCTTCAATTAAGCCAAATGCAGAGATTTTTGCACCGCGGATTCCCCATTGATGGTCACTTTCTTTCAAATTTTCTATAAAATCTTCTTGTGTATGCTCTTCATTAATTTTTCCATAATATTGCCAAAGATTAATTGCATGATTAGGACTTTTAAATTTCACGTTACTAGTAGTAGATTGTGTTATCGTATATGTACTAAATGTAATATCGTGAAATTTTTTTGCTTCAGTGTTAAAAGCATCAATTAGTCTTTTAATTTCGTTATTTTTTTTTCTGAGTGACATTTTTCTCTTTTCAGGTTTAGTTTAACGTTAACAATTAAAAAATCACGGATTTTTGATTGGCATCTCTGATTAACTCTACGATTATTTAGGTATCTAACATATCCCATTCACTACCTAATACCCAACGTAAAGCTGACAACTTCCCATTAATCATTCCCCACTCAAAATCACTCCAAGGTCCAACATCATCATAATTATTTTCTACTCGTTGTGCTGCCTTCATTGCACCTGCAAGAATATGTTCATGAATAACGTTATTTCCATAACGTTGAGAGTCTTCAGGAATGATTTCTATCTGACCATTTTCAATACCACACATTCGATTTTGATGTCTGTTGTACCAAACCTTGTCAACAAGTTCATCCATAGCATCAAGGATTTCTCTTAACCCTCTTGTCTCTTCTGTATAATCATACTCAAATTCAATTCCAGCTAAGTAGTCTTCATCGATTTGATTGATAGCTGACGCTAGATTATTGAAATAAAAAACATTTGTGTCGTTAAATATATTACTAAAATCTGGATGAGGCTTTCGGTGGTCTTTTGATGAGAAATCATTATGATTATGGGTAATGAAGAAGCAGATTTCTGAGTCTCTGTCTATACTCAAAGAAAATTCATAAAACTGTTCAATTATTACAGCATCAGCTACCGAATTTTTACTAATGTGAAAAGGTGCTTTTTTGTCTAAACCACGCTGTACAGCTGCTATTTTAGAACGCTCAGTTATAGTAATTTTTTCTGCTGATTCAATGAGTTTGTCTATTCTATGAATAGTTACATAGCTAGCATCGGTTAATAATGGCAAGCGTGCGTTAATATCATTTAGAACTTCAATTATCTCTGCTTGCTTATCATTAGCAAATTCGCTTACAACTGCTTTTACTTGTTTAAATTCTTGAGATAATCTTTTAGCCGTTTTATTTGCTACATCTTCCTTGTTTCTTTCATATTCTTCAACGATCAGGTAAGGAATTACCAATTTAATAACTCCTGATGCTACTAGCTCTTCTAGAGCATAAATCAAAGGAAGATCATTTTTTTTTGTAGAAATATCTAAAAATACACACGTATCAAGAAAAAGGTAAAACATGACACCTCAAATCTGATGAGTTTTAAGTAGAGTAAAAATTCGAATTCGCTAGTCTGAAAGCCGTAGATTAGTGTGTGACGATTTGTTAAGTACTTTTATAGACTTTTGAATAAATATATTTATGAGCATTCCGATAAGCTTAGAAGATTGTTTGGCTGTTCACCATCAGCATCTGTTTTTAAGTATTTATTCCCATATCGACTTGTTGAAACAATGACATTAACCTTGCTCCCATTTTTAGTTACATAAAATGACCATGTCCCATTTTCAAGACCTTCGATCGCTTTCTCTTGAGTAATCTTCCACGGTCCGCCGCCCTCGGCTCCAATTTTACCACCAATATGAGTAATCCTCTCATGTGGATTCTGGCGATCACTTTTGTTTATACAGGTAATTTCATGTGTTGCAGCCATTTTATTTCTCCTTGTGCGTATAACAACATATTTTTAAACATTTTACATCGTTTATCTTAAAATAATTTTCGTATCCCGTATCTTTGGTATGTCAATATTGTGTGTCAAAATTTACCGAAAGAGCGGGACGATTCTTTTATTAAAGCATAGATGAGACTATTGCTAGGAGAGAATTTCATGGATATATTAAAAATCCCCTTTGTCGAAAAAGTGGGGATAGAACAAGACGAAAAAGGTTTAAAACTCATCTTTCGCTCAGATAACCTAAATCGTATCGCTACCGTACACGCAAGCGCACAATTCACTCTAGCAGAAACAGCAAGCGGTGAGGCGTTGCAGAGACTTTTCCCTGATTTGGTCGGCAAAGTTATCCCAGTATTGCGCGATTCACAAATCAAATTTAAAAAACCGACGACCGATACCATCTATGCGATAGCTACCGTGAGTGATGAAGAGATAGAGACATTTAAAGCCGGATTGGATAAAAAAGGGCGTGCGATGATCGGTGTAGATGTTGAGCTAAGAGATGAGAGTGAAGTTGTGGTGTGTATCGGGAGATTTACGTGGTTTGTGCAAGTTTTAGATGTTTAAACTATATTAATTA
>NZ_JAQTYM010000015.1 GCF_028688295.1 Sulfuricurvum sp. | reverse complement strand
ACGGATAGGTACCGTGATCGATATCAAGCATCGTCCCCTGAGCACCTTCTAGGAGAATTTTTTTCTCATCATCCATCAGTTTCCATGCCATCTGCGTTGTGTTTGCCAAAAACGGTACCAACGCTTCCGAAAAGGTTGTTAGTTCTACGGTTAACTCTTCTTTACTTGGTAAGGAGATATCCAACGCTTGAAAAATTGCACTATTTTGTTCAAAATACTCCATGACACGATTGGTGAGGGTTGCAACATCACGAAGCTCACCGAGGCGGAATCCTGCACGGGCAATTTTTTCACTATATGCAGGCCCGATACCGCGGCCCGTGGTACCAATCGCTTTTTCACCGCGAAGTTTCTCTTTGGCTTGGTCGATCAATGTGTGAAACGTCAAGATCATGTGCGCCGATTCAGAAACGAACAAACGTCCGAGAAGATTATCAAACTGTTTCATCTCTTTGATCAACGCTTCAGGAGAAACAACCACACCGTTACCGATGATATTGATCGCTTTCGGGTTCAAAATTCCTGATGGAATTAGGTGAAGGGCATGTGTTTTGCCATCAACAACGATAGTATGTCCTGCATTATGCCCCCCTTGATAACGGGCGACACAATCATATTTTTGCGCGAGCAAATCAACGATTTTCCCTTTTCCTTCGTCTCCCCACTGAATCCCTACTATTAAATCCGCTTTCATAAATAATCCTACTTTAGTTTATTGGTGTAATGCGTCAATCAACGCATCGGTGTAAATAGCGAATCCGACTGAAACAGTTTCGTCGCTTTTATAGCGTCCGCCCATCGCATAGACTTCATTAGCCTCGATAACACGGAAAAAAAGCTCATCATAATAGAGCATTTTAGCGTAATACAAAGGGGCTATGACTACATTCGGATATTCGAGCCCTTCGCAGAGCTCTTTTATTTTCAAAAGCTCCGGTTTGATCGCGTCTGGGACGATTGCGGCAACAGCATCGATCTCATCAGCATGCTGCATGTAAACCAATCGGGTCAACCAGTCGATTTTAAGGGACAAAAATTTCTCGATGTTCACATGACGAAAATCATCCAAGTTCAAATTCAACATCTCGGTAAGGAGTCGTGGAATATTAATATTGGATATTTGCAATAACGGCTTCATCTCCAACACATTTAAAATCCGCGTGGCTTGGGTCAGTGCAACTTTGAGATTCGGCTCATCAATGATCTCAACCCCGATTTGATACTGCTCGTCCGCAGGATAACGGTATACCGGTTGGATATAGAACCATTTTTTGTGTTCCGTATTACCGCCGAGGCGTTTGTTGATGATACGGACGACATCAATCGTCGAATCGGCACGGAGGCTGATCGGATGATTTTCGCTGTCATTAACTCGGATCAACTCACGCTGATCGCAAACACTCATGTGCTGATGATATGAAAACAGCGGTGTAATGATCTCTTCAAAGCCTGCATCGCTCAGAAGTGTGCTCGCTTTGGTTTCGATAAGTCGTTTGGTCTTTGCCGTAGCGGCAAAATAGAGCTTGGAACCCTCAGGGATTTCGTGTTCAAATACCATAATACTAGAGTCCAAAATAGACGGTGTTAAACACGCGGTTAGCGGTTCCGTCATAGGCGCGGCGTCCCATTTTATCGAGTGCCAATTCCACCGCATTCGCTGCCCAACACGCTTCATACGGAGCGATCAGACCCATGTGGTTGATACGGAAAATCGAATCTTTGATGTGATCTTGTCCACCCGCGACATTCACATCGAACGCTTTGAGAGTTGATCGGATTTTTTTCGCTTCCGCGTCCCCTACCGTCGTCATCGAATCAGCGGGAGCTGTTGGATAAATAGAAAGACCGATTGCTACCATCGCTTCGCGGGTTGCTTGCGCACGGCGCGCCGTGTCGGCGTAGAGCTTATCGAGTCCACCCTCTGCTTTGATGCGGTTCAAAATAGACTCTAATCCGATGGTAATCGTCGTTGCCGCCGTCCATGCTGTCGTGTTTTTGCGCTGATTTTTAATCTCGGTAACGAGGTTGAAATAATACCCTTTGCCGCTTCCCATTTTTTCAATCGCCGCATTGGAGAGACCCATGATCGCAAGCCCCGGAGGGAGCATCAATGCTTTTTGGCTCCCTGAAATCAAACAGTCGATATTGGTGACGTCGATTTTCTCAACACCCACCGCCGTGATACCATCAGCAATCACCATAATAGCTGGGTTATGTACTTTAACTGCCGCTGCGATCGCTTCAACACTGTGGCGCAATCCGCCCGCACTTTCGCAGATTTGAATCGCAATCGCATCGATATCCGGGTTTGCGTTCAATGCCGTTTGGACTTCCTCTACGGTTGCCGGAGTGTCCCATTCGTGTTTAATTTCAACGTTTGCGATCCCATGAGCTACGGCGATTTTGCCGAAACGCTCACCGAATTTTCCCGAATTGATCGAGAGGAGTTTGGAGTGAGCGAGATTGATCACCGCACCTTCCATCGCTCCTGTGCCCGATGACGCAAGCATCAATACTTCATCCATCCCAAGAAGTTCAAATAACAATGTGCGGGTTCGTTCAAAAATCGCTTCAAATTCCGGCGTACGGTGGTGCAGTGTCTCGCCTGCCATCGCAACACGGACAGATTCAGGAACAGGGGTAGGGCCTGGGGTAAAAAGTAACATTCAAAAATTCCTTGAGGGAAAGTGTCATAAATCCGCGCATTTTATCCTAATTGAGGTTAGCGGAGGTTTAAGGGGTAAAGCTATGGTACAATTGCACACAAAAAAGAGCTTTTTATGACATTATTTGACGCATTGATCCTCGGAGCCCTCGAAGGGGTCACCGAATTTCTCCCTATCTCCTCTACTGGGCATCTCATTTTAGCTTCACATCTTTTAGGGTTAGAGCAAACCAACGCCCATCAAGCATTTGAAGTCTCTATACAGCTAGGGAGTATCCTCGCCGTCTTATTTTTATACGCTAAAAGACTTCTCCAAGACAAAACATTATGGTTAAAAATCGGTGTCGCTTTTCTCCCCGCAGGAGTCTTGGGTTTTTTATTTTATAAGCAGATTAAAGCTCTTTTTGGAGTCGAAACCGTGAGTATTATGCTGATCGCAGGAGGGATAGTATTTTTGCTATTTGAATATCTTCGTCGTGATAAACCCATCGATGCAGGGAAAGATATCAGTGAATTAACCTTTAAACAAGCCTTTACTATCGGTATTTTTCAAAGCCTCTCAATGATCCCAGGAACCAGCCGTTCAGGGGCTACACTCATCGGTGGATTAGTGATGGGACTTAGCCGTAAAAGTGCGGCGGAGTTTTCGTTTCTCCTTGCTATCCCTACCATGATCATTGCTACCGCGTACGATCTCATCAAGCACCGTAATGAAATGGTGGTGGATGACTATTTCATGCTCTCTATAGCATTTATAACGGCTTTTGTATTTGCCCTTGCAACGGTGAAGCTGTTTGTTGCCTTCGTTAGCCGTCATACCTTTACCCCATTTGCGATTTACCGAATCGTTGTGGGGATTATTTTCTTTTATTTGATTACTACACTTCCGGCGTGAGAGCTTCTCGTCATTCCCGACGTGATCGGGAATCCAGCTAGATAAATAAAATAACAGAAAATATTAAATAACAAATTAACTCATTGACACCATTCTCTCTCTCTCTGCTAAAATAAACTTATAAAAAATTGAAAAAGGAATCTTAAATGTCAGAAAGTCAAATCCCATCTCAAGTAAATCAATTACAGGGAAAACTTTTTTCTCCTGTGCATCTCTTAATTGGCTCAATGGTTGGCGGATTTCCAACAGGGTTTTATTTTTTGGTAAAAAACTATGGAAGTTTTGGAGATAGTAAAAAAAGAAACTCGGCACTTATTATTGGATTGCTTTTTACGGTAGGTTTTCTTCTTATTTCAATCTTCATGCATCTTAAACCAGCAGTAGGTTTTTTATTATCAAGTGTAATAGGATTCGGATTAGCTCTCTTAACAAAACAATATTTTTTATCAAACAATATAACTTTAATACCAGAAAATGCCAAAGTCAATGCATTTGTTGCAGATAAGGAATTAAGACAGTCGAATTGGCATGTACTATTCGGAATCATTGGTGGAATGGCAATAGCGTTTGCTCTAGCATTCATTTTATCTGCGATACTTGTTGGCTTAGGTATTCTAGCACTCTAATTTTAAATCTATGGATTCCGTATCAAGTACGGAATGACGAAGAGGCGGCAATTCCGTTCGTGGTGAGCTTGTCGAACCATGAACTAAATACCCTTCGACAAGCTCAGGGCGAACGACGTAAATTCCTCCGTCATTCCCGACTTCACGTGCCATTTAAGGTAGATCGGGAATCTAGCTTTTTTGTTCTGGTTTTTGATATAGGATTGCAACACCCTCAACCGCTCATCTACGTTCCCTTTACTCACCCATTCACCGTTTTCGACACTCTCTAAAAGTTCATTCTCATACTCATCCAAAGGGATCATTTTGGAACTCCTATCTTGTCCGTAAAACCTTAATCTGATCGATCAAAATCTTCGCCAACTCCAACGCTTTGGAGCGATGCGAAAGCCCTTTTTTCACATCATTCGGCAGTTCTCCGAGCGTTTGATCGTATCCACTCGGGATAAAGATCGGATCGTATCCAAAGCCGTTCTCGCCACGTAACTGCGTAATCACATCTCCGTGCATCCATCCATGAACACAGTTTTCCCCTTCGCGCGACACAATCGCAATCGCCGCCGTATAGTGAGCGTGAGAAGTATTTAAACCTTTTTCTTTTAGCGCCTCTACCAGTTTCAGAAGATTATCCCGATCACTCGCACCCTCTCCACCGTAACGTGCGCTGTAAATCCCTGGAGCCCCATCCAATGCATCGACACTGATACCGCTATCATCGGCAATTACGATCGCCTCGTGATCTCCCAGTGCCGCATAAACGGCACGAGCTTTGATCAACGCATTTTCTTTAAAGGTATCGCCATCTTCGATGATTTCAAATCCCTCTATCAGCTCGGTATAAGGGAAAACCTCCCGATCATGAAGCAGTTCAATGATTTCACGCACCTTTCCTTTGTTCGATGTTGCCAATACAACTTTCATTTCATTCCTTAGATTAGACTTAGCAATATTTTCTCAATCATCCGCCTCATACGCAGATGTACTATAATGACGAAAATTTTAACTCATTTAAGGTGACAAGGTGTTTAAAACAGTTCTCCCTCTCTCTGCAATTTTATCCTTACGATTTTTCGGTCTTTTTCTCGTTCTCCCCGTTCTCTCAGCGTATGCCCTTGGACTTGAGGGTTCAACTCCCTTTCTCGTCGGGGTTATCGTCGGAGGCTATGCCCTCACACAAGCCATTTTTCAAGTTCCATTTGGGGTGATGAGCGATAAAATCGGTCGTAAGCCAACGCTTCTTGTGGGACTGATCATCTTTTTAGTCGGTTCCATCATCTGTGCGGTGAGCACGGATATCTATACTCTTATGGCAGGGCGCTTTTTACAAGGTGCCGGAGCTATCGGTGCGGTAATCCCAGCCATGATCAGTGATTTAGTGAGCGAAGAGTCACGTGGAAAAGCAATGGCACTTATGGGGGGAACCATCGCAATCAGTTTCGCTCTGGCTATGGCTGCCGGTCCCGTTATCAGTGCCTATGCGGGTGTCTCATCATTGTTTTGGATCACCGCCGTACTCTCCATCTTGGCGATGTTGGTACTCTTTACGAAAGTCCCTACCCCTCCGCGCATCCGTCACATCTATCACTCAACCACTACGACGGCTGATATCTTGAAAGACCCTAATCTGCTTAGTATGATCATCACAAACGGGATGCAAAAAGGGTTGATGACCGTCGCGTTCGTCCTCATCCCGATCTTGCTTTTAGACACGGCAGGTATCTTCAAATGGGAAGCCAAAGAGCTGTGGCAGGTTTATGTCCCGGCAATGTTCATGGGGCTTATCGCTATGGGACCTGCGGCGGTGTTTGGTGAAAAATACAATAAACCACGCGAAATCTTTTTGCTCTCTATCGTCTTGTTTATCGTCTCATTCACCCTAATGGGATTTGCAACCAAAAGCTGGGAGTTTGTTCTCGGAGTCATCGCTTTCTTTATGGCATTTAACATGATGGAGCCGCTCGTTCAATCGATGATCTCCAAATACGCTAAAGTACATCAAAAGGGAGCCGCGCTTGGGATTGCCAACGGCGTTGCCTATTTTATGACTTTTCTCGGAGGTGCTGCTGCGGGAATTGCGCTACAATACTCCAACCGTGAAGTATTGGCTATTGGATTGATCGTTATCAGTACACTGTGGCTTTTGTGGACATTTAAAATGAAAAATCCTCACCGTTATTCCCATCTTTATATCCCGGTAGATCATGTCGATATGGAAAAATTAAATAACTTGGAACATGAGCATATTGCAGAGTGGTATATCAATGAAACCGAAAATATTGTCGCTGTGAAGTATCGTAAAGATATGGTAGAAGAAGAGGCGATTAAAGCGAAGATAGTTAAAGGTTAAAATGCACGTAAACGTGCATGGGCTTCCTGCCGAAGGAAACCTAGTGTTAACGTAGCAAAAGGGGCTTTGCTACGTTTGCGTTCTAAATTATAATTTTATAACTCTAACCAGTGTCCCCGATTCCAAATCCCCATCCTCTTCACCGCAGATCATAAGCCCCGCATTTCCGAGAAGATTGGTCAAAATAGCGGAACTACCCGTCTTTTTCCCCTCAAAATCGACCCAATAACGCCCCTCTTCAAAGGTCAAATTACATGCGGTAAATTCGCTTTTGTTCGAACGTTTTGCAAACGGTACTTTTAGGGTCGCTTCGATCACGTCGTACGGGTTCTCAACCCCTAACATCCGAGCGATCAACGGTGCGGCGTAGAGGATAAAGGTGACGGTAGACGAGTAGGCAAACCCCGGCAAAGAGACGATGAATTTCGATCCGCGCTGAGCCACCATGACGTGTTGACCCGGTTTGATATTCACCCCTTTGAAGATCACTTCGGCACCAAGGCGCGGGACGATGTGTTTGACGAAATCGTAATCGCCGACACTCACCCCGCCCGTGCTCACGACGATGTCGCATGAACTGATCGCCTCTTCGAAACGCTCCATAATGGCATTTTTATCGTCTCCGACGATCCCCATTTGAACACTCTCGCCTCCGAGAGCATCGACGAGGGCTTGGAGAGTGTAGCTGTTTGAGCTTCGAATCTGCCCCTCGTGACGCGCAGCTTCTCCGATGTCGAGAATCTCGCTCCCCGTTGCGATGATCGCCACACGCGGACGCTGAGCAACGCGGATCATCACTCGGTTAATCCCCGCCAAGACACCGATTTCGGCAAAACCGATTTTCGTTCCGCGCGCGATTAAGACTTCTCCCTCGCGGTAGCTTTCCCCGATTGGACGGACGGCAAACCCGCAAGAAACTTCTTTTACAATACGAATTTGCGCACCCTCTACCTGCACATTTTCAATCGGAATGAGGGTATCAGAACCTTTTGGCATTAATGATCCGGTAAAGGTTTTGATACACGCACCGCTCATCACGCCGCCAATTTCGTCGGCTCCGGCGGGATTATCGCCTAAAATTTCGAGCGACTCATACTCATCTAAATCACTGTGCAGAATCGCATACCCATCCATTGCTGAGGTGGGATGGAGAGGATAATCACTATCTGCCACAATATCTTCCGCCAAAATACGACCCAGCGCAGAGGAGAGAAAAATACGCTCGCTTCGGACAGTGCCGATACTGAGGAGGCTGATCATATTTTGAGAGGTCTCATACGAAATCATTGTTTTCCTCCCAAAATGCCTGCCCCCGCAATAGCGGTAGATCGATCACGCGCATAAAGGCGCTCACCATTTTTCAGATCGTATTTCCAAATCGGAGCGGAAGCTTTAAAATCCTCAACAAACTGCTCGATCATCTCAAGTGCCACGCGCCGTTTCGGGGAAAATACCGCCGCGATATAGGAGCTTTCATGTACCAATACATCTCCTCGAGAATGTGCCATTTTGAGCTTTGCCCCAAGAGCCTCAGCCTTTACTTGCCATGCGTCAAACCAACTGGATAAAATCGGCTCATACACATCGAAACTTAGTCCCTCGATCTCGTCTTCCTCGCGTACCGTTCCGATAAAGGGTATATAGGCACCGTAGTTATATTCAGCTTCTTCTGCATACCATCGGGTAATGATTTCAGGAACATTCAGTGCTCCGTTATAAAGCTCTACCATACTCATCCACCGCACACCGGAGGAAGAAGTGAAACTTTATCACCGTCTTTGAGCAGTGTATCGAGAGTTGCAACCAGTGTATCGTTGACCGCTACGGCACAGTTTTCCAACCACTGTGCCATTTCACTGTCATTTTTTAATGCCTCAGCCACATCACGCAATGATGATACTTCCAATGTTAGCGGTGCCTTTTGGATCGGCCCTAAAAATTCTACGGTTACCATCGCGAAATCCTCATATTCATATTAATGAGATTATAGCAAAAGAGCCCTAACGCTGACTTATTTACTTTGGGTTAAGTATAATACAACTCTTATTTACTAGGGAGCACATGTGATTTTCGGCAAAATTGATTTTATAAATCTCCTCCCTTTTCACGTCTTTATCAAACGCTACGCCCGAAGCACCCGATTTCACCAAAGCCTCCATTATCACAAAGGTGTCCCCTCAGCCCTCAACCGCGAGTTTGCCATGCGCCGAATCGATGCGGCATTTATCTCCAGTATCACCGCCAAAAACTGCCGTCACTTCGGGGTTGGGATCGTCGCACAACGTGAAGTGCTCAGCGTCCTATCACTCCCCAATGCCGACAAAGCGGATGCCGATTCAGCGACGTCCAACCTCCTTGCACAGATTCTCAATGTCCACGGAGAGGTACTAATCGGAGACAAAGCACTTCGCTACTATTACAACGGAGGTGAGCATATCGATCTGGGGGGGCTTTGGCATGAGCGCACAGGACTTCCGTTCGTCTTTGCCCTGCTATGCACCCATCATCACACCGATGAGCTTCGCCGCCTTAGCCGAGCGTTTGTTTCCAAGAAAGTGAAAATTCCCTATTATATGCTCATGGAAGCATCTCGAAAAAGCAACCTTAGCCCTGCGCAAATCACCCATTATCTAAAATTTATTAGTTATAAAGTGGGTGTAAAAGAAGAAAAGGGGTATAAACGTTTTGTGGGAGAAGCGAAAAAGAGGGGGCTGAATCCCTCATTCGGAAAGATTAGATATTAATGATTTAAAAGCGCATCAATCCGCGCCAACGTCTCATCGACACCGATGATCGCCATAACACTGTCTAACCCAGGGCCTGAGAGTTTCCCCATCAGTGCAACACGTAACGGCTGACCGATTTTTCCAAAACCGATCTCCAACTGCGCAACAACCGCTTCCATTACATGGTGATAATCACTCGGGAGATGAAGCTCTGTGCTGTTTTTAAGCGCTTGGGCAAAAGCTTCCAGAATCGCTTTGCTATCTTCTTTGTACCCTTTTTTAAGTGCCACTTCATCAAACGCGGCAGGGCGTACCAAAATCTCATTGATAAGCGTTGCCATCTCAACCAATGTTTTGGCACGCTCTTTTAGTGCATCAAGCAAGATTTCCCGCTTATCATGGCTTACGAGCATCACCCCGTGAAATTCCAAAAGCTCGCACAATTTGTCGTTGGACATATTTTTGATGTAGTGGCTGTTAAGCCAATCGAGTTTCTCAACGTTGTACACCGATGCGGAGCGATTGATATCGCTCGGATCGAACAGTTCCAACATCTCCGCCATTGAGAAAATTTCCTGATCGCCGTGACTCCATCCTAAACGGACAAGGAAATTGAGCAACGCTTCAGGGGTATATCCCATCTCTTTATACATCATCACATCGGTTGCACCGTCACGCTTGGAGAGTTTTTTCCCCTCATGGTTGTGGATCATAGGAACATGAAAAAAGCGCGGTAGTGCAAAGCCAAGCGCGTCATAGACGACAATCTGTTTTGGAGTGTTGGAGAGGTGATCATCACCTCGGATAACGTCGGTGACCCCCATCAATGCATCATCGACGGCTACCACGAAGTTATAGGTCGGTGTGCCGTCAGCACGGGCGATAATAAAATCATCCAAGATATCGGCGACATTGAAAACAACATCCCCTTTAACTCCGTCGTGTACGGTAATAGAACCTTCCAATGGAGCTTTAATACGGATAACCGCTTCACGCCCCTCCGGTGGTGTCCCTGTAAAATCGCGGTAGCGGTTGTCGTATTTTGCTCTCTCTTTACGCCCCATCTGCTCTTCACGCAAGGCATCAAGCTCTTCGCGGCTCATGTAACATTTATACGCTTTTCCGCTATCGAGAAGCTTTTGTGCATACTCTTGGTAGATTGCCAAACGGCTTGATTGGTACTCGATTGTCCCGTCATGCTCCAATCCGACCCATTTAAACGCTTCCACGATCGCAAGTGCCGCCGCTTCATCGTTACGGCTGAAATCGGTATCTTCGATACGGAGCAAAAACTTCCCATTGTTGCGGCGCGCCCAAAGATAGCTAAGGAGTGCCGTGCGTAATCCGCCGATATGAAGATATCCCGTCGGGCTTGGGGCAAATCTGGTTACTACCATGTGTAAAATCCTTTATTGGATGCAATTGCGCAATTTTAGTTAAGGCTATGTTAAAAGCGGGTAAAATAGGAAACTTTTGCATAGGAGCATCAATGCGTTCTCTCACCCTTTCAGCGTTACTCGCTACTTTTTTATGGAGCGCCCCTATCGGCGGTGTGGCAGTGTTGGTTAAAAACACCCCTATCACCCTTTATGAGGTGCAAGAAGAGATGAAACTCAGTGGTACCAGTGCTGCGCAAAGTGCCGATACCCTAATCCGTAAAAAATTAGAACAACTCGAAGCAGTAGAGAAAAAAATTACCGTTTCTTCTGCTGAAATCAATGAAGAACTCACCCGTATGGCAGCACAGAATAATCTCTCTATGGAACAATTTTTAAACGCTATGCAGAGCGTACGCGGACTTAGTGAAAAAGATTTAAAAATAAAAGTAGAAGAGACTATCAAAGGGCAAAAACTCTATAGTGCTATCGCTTTTTCTAAAATGGGGCAACCTACTACTGAAGAGGAAAATGAATATTACCAACTCCATTTGGATGAATTTTCACGCCCCGAGAGTTTCGATGTTACGACGTACTTTTCCTCATCTCAAGAGGCATTAATGGCAAAAATTGCCGATCCAATGCGCGACATTGAAATAATTAAAAATAAAGACGAAACTATCCCTTATAATAAAATCAATCCACAATTAGCCCAGATCCTTAATAAAACACCAAATGGAAATTTTAGCCCCGTTTTGCCAAATGGAAAAAATGGATTTATGAGTTTTTATATTCGCGATAAAAACAATGTTGTCACTGAAAATCTTGAATCTATCAGACCTCAAATTGCCAATGCGATTGTGGGAGAGAAACGAAATCAAGTCTTGAATGATTACTTCACCCGACTTCGTCTTAATGCAGATATCAAAATTGTCCGTTTACCGAACTAACCTTACGCACTTTGCTAAAAAGAGCGTATGAATACCACTAAAATTCTCAAAAACCTAGTTTTTGTAGCTTTAGGGGATTGCAAAGGTGAAAAGCGTCAGAAAATTCAACTGCTTGAATTTTTTAGCTTTGAAACCAAAGGCTATATGCTTAAGCATAGCCGAAGGAGTCCTTGCCACTAAAACGGATGCATTCGTTTTAGTGTGTAGCAGATAGGAAGGAATCTTTACGATTCCACCATCTCATTGAGAATACCGAAAAGTTCATCACTTGCTTCTTCTGCTTTTTCAAAACATTGTGCAATCGCTTTCCCATTTTTACTCGGATCTTCACTGAGTAATTGCATTGCTTTACGTACCTCTTCATGCACTCTCTTGTGTGGTTCAAGCATTTTTGCGTACACCGGATGTGAAGAGAAAGTAGTTCTGCCCTCTCCTTGTTCATACCACTTACCCAGTGCACATGTATGGTGATCGCTAAATTGCTGAGCCACTTCCCCTTCAAAACCGGCAGAATAAGCATTATTTTTGAAAATCATATGATCAATTTTTGCCATATTTGCAAAAATTTCATAACTAATCGATTGATTGTCTTCTTTAATTTGCTCTACGTTTTGAATTAATTTATCCATGATGGATTTAAATTTATCCAATTTTTCAGACGAAGAATGTGCCTGCTCTTCTACTCGCTCACTATTTTCAAGCATCCCTATAGAGTTTTGCTTTAACACACTAATGTTGGCTTCCACTTCGCTAGTTGCTTTTTGGGTGCGTTCAGCAAGTTTTCGCACTTCATCCGCTACAACGGCAAACCCTCGTCCATGTTCACCTGCACGCGCTGCTTCAATGGCTGCATTAAGAGCCAACAAATTGGTTTGGTCCGAAATATCTTTAATAAGGGTAATAACATTGGAGATTTCACTTACATTGTGATTGAGTTGTTCTGAATTAGCCCTTGAGTCATTAATCATTTCTGTAATATTTGACATACTCGCCATGATTTCATCCGTTTGATTACTCACATCATCAACAACTTTACCGGTATCATAATTAAGCTCATTAACCTCATGAAGATTTTTGATATTTCCTTCCAAAGAAGTACGAAGACTTCCCGCGTTCGAAATAGAACCACGAATCATTTGTCTCGCAAGTGATAATGACATATCATTTTTTTGTACCTGATTTTCCGATTCACTTTTTGCAAACATCGCTTCTTGCGCTCGTAGTTGAGCTGTTTCAGCAATTTTTTGAACTTTATCGATAAAAATATTAAAACTCTTTGCCGCTTTTCCAATCTCATCGTTCGAATTAATTTGCAAACGTTTGCTTAAATCTGCTTCACCACTGCCCAATTCTTCTGCTATGTGATCTAAATGTTCAATCGGATCAATTACCGCACGTCGCACAATCCAAATCAATAAGAAAAGAATAAAACCGTCTAAAACCGCCATAATAACCACTTGCCGCATAAGGGAATCTTCCGATTGACTAATGATCGCCTCAACGGTTGCTAATTCTTTTGCACTAAACGCATACCCAACATTTTCACCTGAAAAATCTTTGATCGCAATTGGAGTAACGTAATAATTATCTGTGTTAAAAGCGCCTGCTTTAGGATCAAACTCTATCGTATTCAATTCAGATAAAAATGTTTTATTAACAACATCCTCTTTAACGGCTAAGGTATAATCTTTAGCAATTTTTGGAGCATCTTGCAACTCTTTTGCATTCTCTAAATAGCGGTTATCAATTACAATAATAAGTTCAGTCCCAAAGTTTTTTTGTAAATCTTTAACAACCGAGTTAAGCCCTTGCATAAATTCGACAGAACCCAAATATTCACCATCCAATTCGATAGGAGCAATCCCACGTAGCTCCAATCCTGCCACCCCAACTTCGATAGCAACAAGAGGTTTTCGTGTCTCTTTAACTGCTAAAATTGTTTTACGGAAACTACTTAGGTCATCTCCGAACTTTTCGGGTTTCCAAACACGGATAAAACTACGGACATCCTTATCATGGACATGGATTTTGATATTTCCAAATTTTGTGTGCTCTTTATACTCTTTTGAGAGTGATTTGAGACTTTTTAACGTCCCCTCTCGATCACCACTACTGAGGCCGTTAATGACGGCACTATTTTTTGCAATATTAATCGCATTTGTAATGCCAACACTGTTTTTTGATTCCAATGCTTCAGTAAAGACGGTTTTCATCTCTTTAGATTGAGTAGCATAACTCTCTTCACGAATCTGATCTACAGAGAGCCAATAGTTAATCAAGACAACCACAAATCCGATAACAATAGACGCTACGAGCGGAATATGGACTTTTTGTGCAATACTAAGATTATTCACCTTTACCCCTTGAATGACTATTACAGCCTGTATAAGAAACAGTTTAATGAAAACAATCTAAAAAAGAGTTTTAATACGATGAATTTAGAAAGAGTTATAACGGCAATTAGCCGTTATAGTTTTCGAGGTATTTGGTGTCGAAGTTGTTGTTGATAAAATCAGGATTTTGCATCATTTTCAAATGAAAAGGGATCGTTGTTCGAATCCCTGTAATCGTAAACTCGCTCAACGCTCGATGCATCCGTGCGATAGCATCATTACGATCTTTTCCGTACACAATCAATTTACCGATCATCGAATCATAAGTAGAAGGTACGATATACCCAGCGTGAGCATGAGTATCAATACGAACGTTACGTCCGCCCGGAGCAATCCATTGGGTGATTTTCCCCGGACTTGGTAAAAATTTGATCGGGTCTTCTGCTGTAATACGACATTCGATTGAGTGGCCAGTAAGAACAACGCTATCTTGCGCAGGCAATACTTCACCCTCGGCAACACGAATCATCATCTCGATCAAATCCAAACCGCTCACCATCTCAGAAACAGTATGCTCAACTTGAAGACGAGTATTCATCTCCATAAAATAGAAATTTTTATCGGCATCAAGGAGATACTCAAATGTCCCTGCACCCTCATATTTGATGTATTTAGTTGCACGAACCGCTGACTCGTGCAATGCGGCACGAATTTCAGGGGTCAATGCTACCGCAGGAGACTCTTCAATCAGTTTTTGATGACGACGCTGCATGGAACAGTCACGCTCACCGATATGAAGAACATTCCCATGAGAGTCGGCAATCACTTGTACTTCGATGTGACGTGGATTTTTAATGAATTTTTCCATGTAAATCGTACCATCGCCAAATGCACCGATCGCTTCCGCTTCTGCTGCTAAAAAAGCATTTTCGACATAGCTTTCGTCTTCAACCACACGCATCCCGCGTCCACCGCCACCGGCTGCAGCTTTAAGGATAATCGGATAACCAACTTCCTTCGCACGCACTTTGGCTTCAGCAATATCTTTGATCGCACCATCAGAACCCGGAACAACCGGAACACCTGCGGCAATCATGACATCTTTCGCTTTCGATTTATCAGACATCATCACCATTACTTCAGGAGTCGGTCCGATAAATTTAATCCCATGGTGGGTACAGATTTCAACGAAATGTTGATTTTCAGACAAAAATCCATATCCCGGAAACACTGCATCACATCCACTGATTTCACACGCAGCGATAATTGCAGGAATGTTCAGGTAACTTTGAGAGCTTGAAGCGGCGCCAATACAAATCGCAGCATCGGCAAGTTTTAGATAGGATGCATCTTTATCCGCAGTGGAATAAACCGCTACTGCTTCTTTTCCCATCTCTTTAATCGTACGAATAGCACGAAGCGCAATCTCGCCGCGATTTGCGACTAAAATACGTTTAATTTCCGCCATAGTTAGAGCTTCTCAACAGCAAATAATGGCATATCGTACTCAACTGCCTGAGAATCAGAGACTAGAATACTCACAATTTTACAATCAAATTCTGCTTCAAGTTCATTCATGATTTTCATCGCTTCGAGTACCGCGATAACTTGCCCTTTTTTCACGCGGTCACCTACTTTTACAAACGGGGCCGAATCAGGAGATGGTGAGGCATAAAATGTTCCAACCATTGGAGAAACGATCATATCACCTGTATGAGCTACAGCAGCCGGAGCTGCACTTTCAGCTACAGCAGATACTGCAATTGCAGGAGCTGCTACTGCGACAGGAGCCGCCATCATAGGTGCGGCAACCACACCTATATTTTTTTCTAGTTCAATTGAAAAAGCGTCTTGAGTAATTTTTAATTTTGAAAGAGTACTTGCGTCAAACTCTTGCAAAAGTGCTTTGATTTGTTTCATATCCATCGGAAAATGCTCCTAAAAGTAGGGTAATAGATGTGCTATACTACCACAAATAAAATTAAGAACGGATAGAATATGGGTCTCAAAAGTGACGGATGGATACGGGAAAAGGCATTAAACGAGGGGATGATAACCCCATTTTGCGAAGATCAAGTAGGGGTTGGAGTCGTTAGTTACGGCCTTAGTTCGTACGGGTACGATATCCGTGTGACGAACGAATTTAAGATTTTCACCAATCTTAATTCCACCGTTGTTGACCCAAAACATTTCGACGATATGAATGTAGTCGATTTCACTGGCGATGTATGCATCGTTCCCCCAAATTCATTTGCGTTAGCACGTACGGTAGAGTATTTTAAAATTCCTCGTGACGTCTTAGCAATTTGTTTGGGTAAATCGACCTATGCACGCTGTGGTATCATCGTAAACGTCACACCGTTTGAACCGGAATTCGAAGGCCACATCACCATCGAGATCTCCAATACCACCCCTTTACCGGCAAAAATCTATGCCAATGAGGGGATCGCACAAGTTCTTTTTTTACAAGGGGATGAAATGTGCGAAACTTCTTATAAAGACAAAAGTGGAAAGTATCAAGGACAAGAGGGAATCACTCTTCCACGGATTTTAAATTAAGTAGTGCTATAATTCCGATAAATTTCCACGCAAGGACACTTAATGTTGCACGAATACCGCGATGTAATCACCCAAATGAAACAAAATGATGCGGCAAATGCCCACTTTTTGAAAATTTTTGATCGTCATAACGATCTTGACAATCAAATTACAAAAGCCGAAAATGGTGAAGTCCCAATGACAGATCTTGAGCTTGAAAAACTCAAAAAAGAAAAATTATTGCTTAAAGATGAAGCTTATGCAATGATCATCGAATACAAAAAAGCAAACAACCTCTAATTTATCCTCCTCTCCCCTACTTAGGGGAAATCTTTAATTATTACCTCTCTGTTGATTTGATTTTTAGCTTTAAATGGATACGATTTACTTTTCCGTGAATTCTTCACAAAAGGTAATTGAATGATATCCACCGCTTCTTATAGCGCACTGGCCGAATTTGGCCGCTCTTTACTCAAACGGCCGACACTCTCTGAGGGACTTCCGATGATCTCAGAATATGCCAAGCAGGTAATCAAAGCTGAGCGATGCTCTATTTTTATCTACAACCCTAAAATTGAAATGCTCTGGAGCACATTAGCCGATGGGGTCGAAAAAATTATGGTTCATAAAGATGACGGAATCGTAGGGCATACCCTAAAAGAGGGAAAACCGATTTTAGTCAACAACCCTTACGAAGATGACCGTTTTTTTCATGCCGTTGACAATAAAACCGGCTTTGTTACTGAGAATCTTGCTTCTATCCCAATTTTTGATTCCAATCGACGCATTATCGGCGTTTTCCAACTTTTAAATAAGATTGGAGGGTTCACGCCTGAAGATGCTAAATTTATGATCTTTTTTGCTCATTACATTAGTGGTTACCTTGAGCTTGCTATGCTCTTCGATGATGAAGCTTCACTTATTAGAAAAGGGATAGAATGAGTATAGAAATCTATAAAAGAATTGCCGATTTTGGTAAACGCCTTAATGCACAAGATCATATCGAAGATGCCTTGCCTAGTATCTCTGAAGAAGCAAAAGCAATTGTAAATGCCGAACGATGTTCAATCTTTATGGTCGATCAAGAGGGAGGAATGCTTTGGACGAAACTCAGTGATGGAATCGGACGCATTGCTATTGGTATTGATTCGGGGATCGTCGGTGATACCGTTCAGAAAAAAGCAGCTCAACTTGTCAACAATCCGTATGAAGACAGCCGATTCTTAACAAAAATCGATGAAAAAAGCGGCTTCGTCACCCGTAATATTCTTGCTGTCCCTATCTTTAACTCGCGTCAAGAGGTTATTGGAGTAATTCAACTCCTGAACAAGTATCACGGTGACTTTGATGATAAAGATGAAGGGATTATGAGCTTTTTTGCCAATTATATCAGCGGAACGTTGGAACTGGCACTGTTGATGGAGGAAAAATAGGGTTACAATAATTCCCTATTTATCCAATGACTGAGAACATAGAGCCCCCATACATGTTGTTTGAATTTCCCTCGACGTGCTAACGCTAAATACTCTTCTATCACTTCGGGATAAAAAAGTCCCGTTTTCTCATTCACTTCCCGAATCAAATCAAGGCGTCCTGAAGCAATCAACCACTCCATATAGGGGTTGGCAAATCCTTTTTTCTTCCGATCAATAATCTCATCACTAAGATAGTTTCGGGCGATTTGCTTGAGAAGGGTTTTGCTTTCCCCTCCACCAATGCGAAGTACAGGATCAACAGCAAGTACCGTTTCGGTTAACCGATGATCCAAAAACGGTGTTCTCGCTTCGAGGGTATGCGCCATCGAAACCCGATCAAGCTTAGTGAGAAAATGCTCTCCGACGAAGAGTTTCAAATCGATCATGCTGTACCATAAGCTCGGATCGCGCTGTCCACTTTGCTCAAATTCGTCTCGATAGGTTTGCAAAAAGCGAAGTGATTCATTATCCCGAACATTACGACGGCAAAGTTTATTTTGCTGCAAATCGGTAAATTTTTCACCCGATGTACGAAACAGCAGCGTCTCATCAAATACCCGTTTGTACCACTCCCATTCGCGGTTCATCGAGAAATGGCTGTGAAAATATTTTTTGAGCCAGTTTTTGTGGTGCAGTGATGAAGCTTTTTCTATGTCGAGATACTCGAAATATTGCCGATATCCCAAAAATAACTCATCTGAACCTTCACCACTGAGGACCACTTTGTAACCATCTAAGCCTATTTTTTTCATCAATAGATATAAGGGCAATGCGGCAGGATCATTGAGCGGTTCATCCATGTGGACCAACAACTCATCCAAATGTTCCTCAAAATCATCCTGAGAAATAATAACTTCTGTATGATCTAGCCCCAAATACTTTGCCGTAACTGCTGCATTTGCCCTCTCATCATACGCTCCGTATTCATTATACCCGAGGGTAAAAACGGGAAGCTTTTTTCCCTGTCGTGCTGCAATGGCACAGATCATTGCACTGTCCAACCCGCCGGAAAGAAGAGCCGCTATCGGAGCTTTTGTATCAAGCCTCATAGCAATAGATCGGTGCAGTTCTATCTCTATTTTTTCTACAATTTCGTCCCTATCCGTGAAAACCCGTGAGTGAGTTTGAAGCACCTTGTAATAACGGTGCTTAGTGACTTTATCCTGTTCAAAACAAAGCCATTCACCTGACTCTAATTTTTCTATCCCCTGATAAAATGTATACGGAGGAACAGGTGCTAAAAAAGAGAGATACGAATGGAGAGCTTCATTATTCATTTGCACTGAAGATAAAAAAGGTTTAACCGCTTTAATCTCCGAAGCAAAGACAAAAGATCCTTTTATATGATGGTAGAATAACGGCTTTTTACCAAAACGATCTCGCGCCAAATAGAGTTTGTCTCCATCAATAATAGCAAAGGCAAACATCCCCTCTAGATAATCCACACACGCTATTCCCCATCGCGCATACGCTGCCAATACAACTTCCGTATCACTTTCGTTTTCCCATAGTGTATCCGATAATTGATCGCGAAGTTTGTTATGATTGTATATCTCACCGTTAAAACTAATGAGGATTTTTCCCCTGCGCATCGGCTGATGAGATCTAGGATGGGGATCAGTAATGGAGAGACGATTGTGTGCTAAAAAAAGATTTTTTTCTTCAATAATTCCGCAATGATCTCTCCCGCGATGGGCAATTTTGTGAAGTGCTTCACGCGCTTTTTGAGGGTTGTAATCACCGATAATTCCGAATACACCGCACACATGAAACCTTTTTTTACGCAATTATACGCTATCATAACCTAACCATAAGATCATCTTTAGTGCAGCGGAAAACAATGATACCTATCACCCTCTCTCAAAAACAGGTTATTTTAGCCTTTTTTGAAAACGATATTAAAATTGTCAAGAAATATTTCAATGCGATCGGGTTCGATTTTGACGAAGATTTTAGATTTGATGTCTTTAAAGAATTTATCTATTCTGCCGCAGGAATGTTCAAAGACCTTGACACCACTATCTATAACCAAGAGCTAATCACTAAATTTAAAACCATCCGCTATCTCAATGAATGTTATAGCGACTTCGAACAACGGAGCCAATACGCCCTCAAAGTTTACAGCAAAGATTTTTTAAGTGCACAAGATGCCTACATGAGTGAAAAACACACCTTTGAAACCCTCAAATCAGAACTTCAAATGTTGATTACTAAAGAAACCACGCTCTTTCAAAAACGAGAAATAATGGAAGCTCAGTTTAATAATAAAGAGACCCCCATTCCACACGATAAACGTACCGTCTTTGAAGAAGAACTCAAAAAAATTCGCCGTGATCATGTTGATACTATTCATATGATTGGAACACATCGTCGTGAGCTTGAAGATCTTCAGGGAAAACTCAAAGAGTTTGAAGAGCTTCACAAAGAGGAATTTTTACGCTACTTTAACGAAATTAAAGAGAAATTATCACATCAATTTAAAGAATCACTCAATTTTTTCGGTTTTGAGTTCAATCAAGCCCTCTTTTTAAATTCCGAGCGTTCTACATCAATCCAAAAATTCAAAGCTGAAGCAGGAATAAAAGGGGATCTCGACCTTTGTAAATATGTCGAATATTATCTACGCAACGTTATGCCAGAAGCATTAGCCGATACTGGGCATAAAGAGCGACTTTTAAATGCGAAACGATATTGTGAGCGGGTAGGGAAAAAATGAGGGTATTTTTTACCAAACTTTTTTCCATTCTTACACGACACGATAAGAAGTTTCTTATTCTATTAATATTTATCTCTATTACTGTCTCGTTGATCGAAATGATTGGGGTAGGGGCTATACTCCCCTTTATCAACATAGCCAGTAATTTTGATTATATTCATACGAATTCTTACACTGAATACCTATACACATTTTTTAAATTTAAAAATGATATCCAATTTGTGACAACAATCGGTGCAACCCTTTTAATTTTTTATTTTTTACGCTCATTACTCAATCTAGGATATTTTTATCTACTCGCCAAATTTTCAAAAGGACGTTATCATCTCATTGCCTATCGTCTCTTTGAAAATTATTTGGGGATGAGTTATCGTAATTTTATTGATAAAAACAGTGCTGATCTTAGTAAAGCTATTATCAACGAAGCACAAAACATGACCACTCTCATTTCAGGTCTTTTGCTCATGCTCAGTGAAATCTTTGTGGTCATCTTTATCTATGTGATAATGCTTTATATCAATTGGAAGATTACTTTGCTTATTAGTACAATCCTTATTGTCAATGCTTTTTTTCTAATTTTGACCGTATCTCGTGCCATAAAAAAAGCGGGGATTTCCCGAGAAGAGCATCAAAAAAAGTTTTTTGAAATTATCAAAAGCAGCCTCGGTAACTTTAAAATGATGAAGCTCACTTCCAATACTGAATCAATTCTCGCAAAATTCGACCATGCCAGTGCCGGCTATGCACAGGCTAATATCCGTAATGAAACACTGACCCATTTTCCTAGACTATTTTTAGAAGCTCTAGGATTTGGAATTATCATCTTTATGATTATTTATCTCGTGGACAAATATCAAAGTGATATTTCCGGCGCGTTGGCTCTTATCTCTATGTTTGTTTTAGGGCTATATCGACTTATGCCATCAGCCAATCGCATCTTATCTGGTTATAATCAAATCCTTTTTTACAAAAGCTCTCTCGATATTATTCATAATAATCTAATGTACGATGCAGAAAAGCTGCAAAACGAATCTATAGAGTTCAAGAAAACGCTTCAACTCGATCAGATCACTTTTGAATACAATGAAAACAAACCTATTTTGAAAGATATCTCACTCAGTATTAATAAAGGGGATAAAATTGCTTTTATCGGCGAAAGCGGCAGTGGGAAATCGACATTAGTTGATCTGATTATAGGCCTATACCGTCCTAAAAAAGGATCCATCAGTGTTGATGGCATAACATTAAATGAAAATAATATCAAAGCATGGCGAAGTAAAATCGGTTATATACCGCAAAGTATCTATCTCTTCGATGGTACAGTAGCTCAAAACGTCGCTTTTGGGAAACCTATCGATAACAACAAAATCAAAGAGGCTCTCACCCAATCGTCTCTTTTGGAGTTTTTGGAAATCCAACACCAAGGGATTAATACCATGGTTGGTGAAGGTGGAATCAAGCTCAGCGGAGGTCAGCGCCAACGCATTGCCATCGCCCGTGCACTCTATGGAAATCCTGAAATATTAGTTCTCGATGAAGCTACTAGTGCTCTCGACAATGATACAGAAGCGAAAATTATGGAAGAAATCTATAAAATATGTAAAGATAAAACATTGATCGTGATTGCTCATCGACTTAGTACAATCGAGGGGTGCAATGTCAAAGTTGAACTTTTGCACACTAACCAAAAATTGAGATTAGCACAAAATGAATCAAGGTAATTTATGTTTGACTATTTGATCGTTGGCGCCGGATTAGCGGGTACAGTAATGGCTGAGCGCCTATCGAAACATGGGGATAAAATTCTATTGATTGACAAACGTCCACATATAGGGGGAAACTGCTACGATATTCGCGACCAAAATAATATTTTAATTCATAAGTATGGTCCCCATCTTTTTCATACCAATAATGAAGAAGTTTGGAAATACCTCTCTCAATTCACAGAATGGGAAACTTATCAACATCATGTTTTAGCTTTTGTTGACGGAAAAAACATTTCCCTCCCCTTTAATTTTAATACCCTTTATGAAGCTTTCCCAGCAATAATGGCAAAGTTGCTAGAAAAAAAACTTTTAGCTACTTATCCTTTAGGAAGTAAGATTCCTATTCTTGAACTCAAACAATCTGATGATGAAGATCTTCAGCGTCTGGCTGATTATGTTTATAACAAAATCTTTGTTAATTACACAGCCAAACAATGGGGGCTAAAACCTGAAGAGATGGATAGCGCTGTAACAGCACGTGTTCCCATCCTATTGGATCGGGACAACCGCTACTTTACCGATATTTACCAAGCTGTTCCTAAATATGGCTATACGAAACTCTTTGAAAGCTTATTAGCCCATCCAAATATTGAAATTATGTTACAGACTGATTTTAAAGAAGTTGGTTCTATAGCTGAACAAGAAATTTACCTTTTTGGGGAGAAATTTAGTGGAAAAGTTATTTATACAGGACAGATTGATGAATTATTTGACTGTAAATTTGGAGAGCTTCCTTATCGCAGTGTCAAAATGGATTTTGAACTCGTCAATCAAATACATTATCAAAAAGTAGCAACTATAAACTATCCTAATGACCACACTTTTACAAGAATTACAGAGTTTAAACATATTCATCCCATCGAATGTGATACGACAACAATTCTCAAAGAGTACCCAGAAAAATATATACAAGGAAAAAACACCCCTTACTATCCTATCTTTACCAATGAAAACCAAAAGCTCTATGCTAAATATGTTGAATACTCAAAAAACTACCCAAATTTGACTTTACTTGGACGACTGGCGGAATATATGTACTATGATATGGATGATATAGTAGAAAAAGCGCTTCAATTATCTTCAATATTAATAAAAGAATAATGATGAAAAGATTAAATATCACACCTAATACGATTATATATATAGCATCTCCGTCTATAAGCAGTGGAGGACCAGAATTACTACATCAACTATCTCATGCTCTTATTAACTTAGGATTAGATACAAGAATTTATTATTTTGATACTTATTCGTTATCCCCAAAACCTGCTGAATATAATTGCTATCAAACCCAAACGACTTTTGCAATTGATGATCATTCATCCAATATATTAATTGTCCCTGAAGTTAATACTGATTTATTGCAAAAATTTCAGTATGTTCAAAAAATCATTTGGTGGTTAAGTATCGATAATTATTATGCAATCAAATTATCCAAAAAAACTTGGATTAAATTGATAGGATATTTTAATAAATTCGCCAAAATTCTCAATTTATCTTATTTCTTACCAAGTCCTTCATTGTCACATTTTATGCATACTGATTTTCTTGATAGTATGAAAGGCAACAAGGTAGACTATCATCTTGTTCAATCACACTATGCCTTTCAGCATCTTTTGTCTCGTGGTATTAATATTGAGCTCATAGATTATCTATCCGATTTTATCAATAGTGATTACACTTCATCGCAATACAAGCATGCTTTATCTACACGGAAAAATCATATTTTATATAATCCAAAAAAAGGAATGGAATTTACAAAAAAACTGATAGAATATTCTCCTGAATTAGAGTGGGTACCACTAATCAACATGAATAGAAATGAGCTTATTAAACTTTTGCTTATATCTAAAGTTTATATAGATTTTGGTAATCATCCTGGTAAAGATAGATTTCCAAGAGAAGCTGCTATATGTGGATGCTGTATTATAACTGGAAAAAAAGGGGCAGCTGAAAACGATATAGACATCCCTATTCCAGAAGATTATAAATTTCATGATGATGAGAAGGTGGTTGATCAAATAATCACAAAAATAAAATTTTGTCTCCAAAATTTTTCTGATGCATCAATCGATTTTGATCCTTACCGAACCTATATATTTACAGAAAAAGAAATATTTAAAAAAGATGTTAAGCAAATTTTTGGTTTGCATCAAAAGAATCAGACTCCATGAAAATCATTTACCAACTATTAAATTTATATATAGAACATGGTTTAAAACGAACATTTTTAATTGTATTAAATCGATTTTATCGCCAAAAACCCAAATCATTTGCTATTGTCAAACAAATAATCTTAAATGGGAAAGGACTTGAAATTGGTGGACCAAGCCAGATTTTTACAGACAATGGTATATTTCCAGTTTATCAATCAATCAACTTATTAGATAACAGTAATTTTTCTAATCATACTTTATGGAATACACAACAAGAAGGATATCACTATTGCTATTCACACTCTCAAAAAATAGGCTATCAATATATTTTAGACGGTATCGAAATGAGTCCTATTCCATCACGTAGCTATGATTTTATGCTCTCTTCTCATGTACTTGAGCATATAGCCAATCCTATAAAAGCGTTATATGAATGGAAAAGAATTTTAAAGGACAATGGCTACCTTATCTTATTACTACCACATAAAGATGGGACATTTGACCATCTGAGACCACCTACTACAATAGAACATTTAATTGAAGATTATAGTGTCAATATTCAAGAAAATGATTTGACTCACTTGGAAGAAATTTTAAGCTTACATGACTTATCTCGTGATACAGGAGCTGGTTCATTTCAAGAATTTAAATCACGTTCATTAAATAACTTTGAAAACCGTGCCCTTCATCATCACGTTTTTACAACACGAATAGCAATAAAAATGATTGATTATATAAAAATGGAAATTATCTGCGTAGAAGCTATTTGGCCCATGCATATTCTTGTTGTAGCAAAAAACAATAGCGCATATGCCGATCAAATGAATAAAGCATTTTTTAAATCGCAACTAATATCACCTTTCCCATCCGACAATACATGAATTCCCTTTTGGCAGCAGCAGCAGTAGTAGTATTATACAATCCTGACAACATCGTAATTGATAATATTAATACTTATATCAATGATGTAGAGATCGTCTTTGTTGTTGATAACTCAGATCAAAAAAAGATATCTATTATTAAAAATCTTCTGAAAAACTCAAAAATCTATTATATTGATAATCACGGCAATCAAGGTATCGCTAATGCATTAAACATAGGTTCCAAAAATGCAATAAATATGGGATATAAATGGCTTTTGACCATGGACCAGGATAGCAAGATAACACAAGATATGCTTTTAAAAATGACACATTATATTCAAACACATACAGCATCCGAAATCAGTATCATTTCACCTTTTCATGCAAATAAGTTTCAGCAAAACAGTTCCACTAAAGAACTTTATTCGACAATATTAACAACGATGACCTCAGGTAATTTACTCAATTTAGATGTCTTTCAACAAATCGGAGGCTTTACAGAAAACCTATTTATAGATTATGTTGACAACGAATATTGTCTTCGCAGCAATCTTTTAAAATTTAAAGTTATTCGAATCAATCATGCAATACTAGAACACAACTTAGGAAATCTAAAGCAACATCAAATATTTTGGAAGAAATTTTTCAGTACAAATCACAGCCCAATACGTCGTTATTATAGTTTCAGAAATCGTTTGAAGATTATTGAACTTTATCAAAATAATTTTCCAACTTATTGTCAATTTGAAAAATCCAGATTTTTTGTCGATATAATCATTGTTCTTCTTTACGAAAAAGAAAGATGCTCTAAATTCAAAATGATGCTACGGGGCTACCTCGATTACAAACGCGGTATTTTTGGGAAGTATCATGACTAATCTCACCTATTTCACAAAATACCCTACACAAGGTGCGACAAGCCGATATCGTAGTTTTGCTTTTGCATCCCGTCTTACTGAAATGAATTACAACATCGAAATTCAATCATTTATGCCTATTGAATATTTAACTCGTTTATTTTCTAATCAACCCAAACAAAAATTTCGAATTATCCTATCATACGTAGAACGCTTTATAGCATCTCTACGCTCATCTCAAAATATTATTATCGAACGTGAACTTTTCCCTTATCTTCCCTATGGAATTGAAAAATGGTTTTTAAAAGATAAAAATTATATTCTTGATTATGATGATAACGTATGGGAAGACTATCGTGGGAAAAAAATGCTCAAAAAAAAATATGATCATCTTGTCGAAAATGCTGCCGCTGTTATTGTAGGAAATGATTATCTTGAAGAGTATGTGAGAAAACTCAATCCCAATGTCATTAAAATTCCAACAGTCATTAATCTTGAATCCTATCAAAATGTAGCTATACACAAGTTTGACCGTTTCTCACTAGTATGGATTGGCAGTCCCATCACCTATCGCTATATTGAAGCTTTTGCCTCTGTATTTCAAACTCTTGCAAAAACTCTTAATTACGATCTTATTATCATTGCTTCCAAAACATTGGAAAATAGAGCAATACCCGGTGTATCTATGAAGTTTTATGACTGGTCTAGTGAAACAGAAGCTACCCTTCTTAAACAATCTCATGTAGGTATTATGCCCCTAAGTACTGATCCCTTTAGCCAAGGGAAATCAGGGTTTAAACTGATCCAATACCAAGCGGCAGGATTGCCATCGGTAGCAAGCCCTGTCGGAGAAAATCGGACTATTATCCAAGAAGGGATGAACGGGTTCTTACCTAAAAAGCAAAATGAATGGATTGATGCAATCACACAGCTTTATAATAATTCGGCTCTTTACACTGAATATTCGGAATATGCTCTCCAAAATGCTTATAATTTTTCAATACAAAAATATTTCCCGATTTATAAAAATTTTATTGATTCCATTTTTTCAGTAAAATCAGAAAAATGACCTTCGGCTTTCTCTCCCACTTGGACTACAATCTTTGGCTTTTCCGCTTGCCGATCATGCAAGAACTCGTTAGACAGGGACATACAGTTTATGCTATCTGTCCAAGCGGTGAGGTAAGCGGAAGATTTGCGCAACACAATGTGACGCATATTCCCTACGACATTGAACGCTCAAGCCTCAATCCCATCAAAGAGATCCGATCTATTCGTAATATTTATGATGCGATTTTGCCGCTGAAGCTCGATATACTGCATACCTTCACCGCAAAACCCAATATCTACGGCACTATCGCAGGAGTGTTAGCCAAAGTTCCCCGCATAATCAACCTCGTAGAGGGG
The DNA here is from genome assembly GCF_028688295.1 of Sulfuricurvum sp. GTDB lineage: Bacteria > Campylobacterota > Campylobacteria > Campylobacterales > Sulfurimonadaceae > Sulfuricurvum. Next base: position 15,484 of record NZ_JAQTYM010000015.1, on the reverse strand, counting down.
CTTGGAAGTTTTTATCTCGAAAATGATTTCAAAAGCCGTGCTATTCGTACTCTCATAGAATTTCTCTATACCCGTATTTTTAAACTCTCCGACACCGTTATGTTCGTCAATCAAGACGATCCAGCGTATCTAATCTCTAAAAAAATCATTACTCCTGAAAAAGTTTTTAGGATGAAGGGGGTTGGTATTGATACCCAAGCATGGCATCCCGGACCAAAGATAGATGAAGGTTTCCGTGTAACGATGATAGGGCGTGCGATCAAACACAAAGGGGTATTAGAGTTTATAGAAGCGGCAACACTTCTTAGTCAAAAATATCCCCAAGTGACCTTTCAGTTTATAGGCTCCCCTGATGCAGGAAACCGATTTAGCCTGAGTGAAGAGTTCATGAGGACTCAATCTTCTATCCACTATCTCGCACATCAAGACAATATCCGACATCTCCTCTCTCAAAGCGATATTTTTGTCCTACCAAGCTATCGGGAAGGGCTGCCACGCACCTCCATGGAAGCTCTTAGCATGGGATTGCCGATCGTAACCACCGATGTCGTAGGATGTCGAGAGACGGTAGATGATGGGGTTAACGGTTTTATCATCCCTCCTAAAAATTCAGCTGCCCTCTCAAAAGCGATCGAAAAATTGATTATGGACCCTACTTTGGCACAGCAGATGGGAAAAGCGGGAAGAGAGAAAGCGATAAACGAGTTTGATATCAGTACAATTATCAACAAACATCTCGAAGTGTATGGACTGCATCGTGTACGTTAACCTCATCAAACCTTTATTGGATCGTTTTGGTGCATTGTTTTTACTGATCCTTTTTTCTCCTATTATCCTTTTAACTGCACTTATAATCGCTATTCGTATGGGTCGACCTATATTCTTTACTCAGCAACGTCCCGGATTGCATGGGGAAATTTTTACTATCTATAAGTTTCGTACGATGAGCGATGAAAAAGATAAAAATGGAGAATTACTCAGTGATGGCTTACGTCTAAAAGGGGTTGGAAAATGGGTCCGAAGCCTCAGTCTGGACGAGCTCCCCCAACTCATTAATGTCCTCAAAGGGGAGATGAGCTTCATCGGCCCACGCCCTCTTTTAGCGGAATATCTGCCGCTCTACACTCTAGAGCAATCACGTCGACATGATGTTAAACCCGGTATTACAGGATGGGCTCAAATCAACGGGCGTAATGCGATTAGCTGGGAAGAGAAATTTCGGTATGATGTTGACTACGTCAAAAATATATCGTTTTGGTTTGATCTTAAAATCTTTTTTCAAACATTTGCAAAAGTATTTATACGGGAAGGAATTTCCCAAGAAGGGGAAACAACGATGGAAAAATTTACCGGGCACATATCATGAATATTCTCATCACCTCTGCAGGCAGACGTGTTAGTTTGATCCGTTTCGCACAAGAAACCCTCAAACGGTTTGCACCTGATGGAAAAGTATACGCAATCGACATGGTCCCCGATCTTAGTGCAGCGTGTCAAATTGCCGATTTTTATGCAAAAGCTCCGCGTGTCAACGATCCAAGCTACGGCCCTTTTCTCCTTAATTATTGTATTCGTCATACCATTATGTTAATTATACCGACGATTGATACCGAGCTTTCCATACTCGCCGATTTAAAAGCATCTTTTGTCGATCACGGTATTATCATCGCCGTATCCGAAAAAAGCATATGCGATACTTTTTATCTCAAAAGCTCGACGTTTGAATTTTTTGTTTCCAATGGATTTAATACACCTCGTATCATCGCAGATTTAGAACACAGTAATTATCCTTTATTCGCCAAATTAGACAATTCTAGCTGCTCTCTTGGTGCGAGTCCAGTCTCATCGTACCAAGAGGCATCTGCCCTTTACCGAGAAAACAAAAGCTATATTTTCCAAGAACTGGTGGTGGGAGAAGAATATACTGTCGATTTTTATCTATCAAAAGCTCAAGAACCTCTTGCCATCATCCCTCGCAAACGTCTTGAAGTACGTGCGGGTGAAGTGAGTAAATCAATAACCTGCAAGGAGCAAAATATCATTAAAGAGGTCAAAAAAATATCTAAGTCATTGCAAGGAGCTTGGGGGCCTATGACCCTTCAGCTATTTAAAACCTCTGACCAAAAACTGATTTTTATTGAGATTAATCCTCGCGTCGGAGGAGGATACCCCCTGAGCTATCATGCTGGAATGAATATTTTTGAACTGATGATACGAGAAATGATGGGTGAAAAACTCACTTATCAAGAGAGCTGGGAAGACACCCTAACAATGCTCCGATACGATGCCGAGGTCCTTACGCATGCGAACACACCTTAGTTCTAGCAACCCTTTTAATTATGACAGATACGGTTATGCTTTTGAAAATTTATCTGAAGGCTCAAAATGCCTAGATTACGGATGTTATGATGGGATGTTTTTACATCAATGTAAAGAAAGAAAAACTTTGGAGTATATGGGTATAGATAAAAATAAAGATATTGTTCTTCAAAATCCTTATAACGAAAAAATAACTTTTTTTGAGGACAACATACCTTTTGCAAATAATGAATTTGACAATGTAACGATATTGGATGTTCTTGAACATATCCATGATCAAGATAAAGTTCTGAGGGAAATACATAGAGTGTTAAAAAAAGAGGGTGTTTTGATCATTACAACACCTCAAAAAAATTTATTTTCTTTTTTAGACGCGGGTAATTTCAAATTTTTATTTCCTACACTACATAAGTATTGTTATGTATTAAACCATAGCAAAGAAGAATATGAATATAGATATCTCAATAACCAAAATGGATTGATTGGTGATGTTGAAAAAGAAAAAAAGTGGCACCAGCACTTTACAAAAATTGAATTGGAAAATTTACTAAAGAATAATGGATTTACGGTCATAGAGTTTGATGGAAGTTGCTTATTTCAAAGAGTATTTATTTTATTTGATCTTTTAAAAGTAGGAAAAATCATACCCTATTTCATCCGATTAAAAGATGCAAAAATGTTTGAAACATCTAATTTGTTTTGTAAAGCAGTAAGAAGATAAGATGGTTACCGTATTCGACCTTGATGATACCCTCTATGACGAAATTGATTTTGTAAAAAGTGGATTTTGGGCTGTTGCTTCGAGTATTTCTAATGTACCGCAAGAACCATTTGATTTTATGTGGAACCTTTTTTTAAAAGAAGGAAGCGGTTCTATTTTTAATAAACTGATAGAACATTTTCACCTTCAAATTTCTATTGAATTTCTCATTTTGACCTATCGAACCCATACCCCGAATATCACACTTGCTGATGAGACAATTATTCTTTTAAACAAAGCCAAAAGCTTTGGTTCTACCGCACTAATTACCGATGGAATGGCACAGATGCAAATCCAAAAGTTCAATGTGCTGGGACTTTCAAAATGGATTGATTATCCCATCTTTACTGATCTTTATAACACTTCCAAACCTAATCCGCTCCCTTTTGAAATGGTTATGAAACATTTTAAAAATGAAAATAAATTTATCTATTGCTCTGATAATCCAAAAAAAGATTTTTTTGCTCCAAATCAGTTGGATTGGCTTACGATCAGATATAAAAATTCATACGGAATCTATCGTGATATTCTTTCAAACGCAACCTATGAAACAACTTCCCGCTTAGCTATTATTCCACTCATTCAAAATTATCTTTTCGAAAAGTAAATCCATTTTTATGGCGCATTTAGATACACTATAACTAATTTTATACAAGACTAAAAAGGCAAAATAGCCATGGATATTTTCAAACTTCCAAAAGAACATATCGTACTTAGATTCACTCTTTTACTGATTGTTATCGCATACCTTTTTTCTCTCTCAATGCGTTATATCTGGGTTGCAGAGTTTCAAGGAATGGAACAATTCAAATACAATAATGAGCTCATGATCAACACCAATGACGGCTATTACTTTGCTGAGGGTGCACGTGACATTCTCGCCGGTTCCCATCAGCCAAATGATCTCTCTCCGATCAATGAACCTATCTCCCTCCTAACCGCTTGGCTCTCTCAAATAGTTCCTGTTAACTTTGAGACCCTGATTCTTTATATGCCATCTATCTTCGGCTCTTTGATTGTTATCCCTATTATTTTAATCGGCAGAACCTTAGGACAAACGGGGATCGGTTTTATTGCCGCCCTTTTAGCCAGCGTCACTCATAGTTATTACAATCGTACGATGACTGGATACTACGATACCGACATGCTCACTATCGTACTCCCTCTATTTGCTATCTACGCGATTATTTTAGCGATCACCCATCAGCGTAACCGCTTTTTACTTCCGATCACCCTCGCTTTTGCACTCACCCAATGGTGGTATCCTCAAAGCTATTCGCTCAATACAGCGATCTTAGTAACGACACTTTTATATGCTCTCATTTTTGAGCGTTGTAATCACCATTTTTATAAAATTTCCCTCTTTATCATCATTGGTATTTTATCTCTTCCTATGTGGATTAAAATAGCCATTGCACTCGCTATTTTTGCTTTTTTCCATTACAAAACTGCCCTTGATCAAAAATGGTTTTGGGGTCTCTTTATAGCTATTATTTCCCTTTACTTTTTCACTGGAGGAATTGATCCGATATGGGGGCAGTTAAAAGGGTATGTTTTCCGAGACAGTGTTTCCGATGATGCAGGTCTCCATTTTTATAATGTAGCCCAAACCGTTCGTGAAGCAGGTAATATTCCGTTTACAATTTTTGCCGAGCGGATTAGCGGACATCCGATTACTTTTGTTTTAGGATTACTCGGCTATGTTGCAGCAATCCTCGCTTATCGACCGTTACTGATTACGTTGCCGCTTATTGGGCTAGGGTTTATCGCAATGAGTGCAGGGTTACGTTTTACTATCTATGCGGTAGCTCCAATGGCTATCGGATTTGCTTATATGCTAATGCTCATCACCCGTCCGATAGAAAAAGGATGGCTCCGTGTTATCGTCTTGGTTGTTTTTAGCGGCGTAGCACTTTACCCTAACTATCTTCACATTCGTGAATACATGACACCGACCGTATTTACCGCAAAAGAGGTCTCTGTACTTGAGAAATTTGGTACGCTTTCAAATACAGAAGATTATGTCATCACATGGTGGGACTACGGTTACCCAATCCGTTATTATAGTGATGTAAAAACTCTCGTCGATGGGGGAAAACACAGTGGTGATATCAACTACCCTGCTAGCTACATTTTGGTTCAACCTCAGCAAAATAGTGCTCTCATCGCACGCCTAGCAGTTGAATACACCGAAAAAGGGTACGAAAACAACAAAAGTGCTATCATCGCTGAAATGCTCACTGCTTATAAAGCTGATACGGTCGATGATCTAATACTTAACTTACAGCTCAGTAACGCCGTTTTATCAAAATCAACACGAGACATCTATCTCTATCTCCCCCTTCGGATGATGGATATTCTCCCAACGGTTACCCTCTTTAGCTATCTCGATCTTAAAAATCCGGATAATAAACTGCAACAACCTTTCTTTTATACAACACAGCAGTTTCAAGATAGTGGTAAAAGCGTTGAACTCGGAAATGGCCTCTCAATTATTAAAGAAAAAAATATGATAAAACTTGGACGTGAAGAGGTGCCGATCAAAAGTTTCTATCAAGTAGGTTATAACCAAGAACAGAAAATCGATATCAACGAACAACATTTTGCTTCAGAAGGACTCAATATCATTTTTATGGCAAGTTATGGACGATTTTTAATCGTCGATGACTTTTATCTAAACTCCAGCTATATTCAAATGTTTGTCTTTGAACAATACGATCCAAAACTCTTTGAGCCGGTCATTCTCGATCCATTAAGCAAAGTTTATAAGCTGAAGGTATAATGGTGAGCCACCCTCGTCTTTTCCTCTCCCCTCCCCACATGAGTGGTCGTGAGCAGGAGTATATTGCACAGGCTTTCGAGAGCAACTACATTGCCCCGCTTGGACCAATGGTGGAGAGATTTGAGCAAAGTATCCGTGATCTTACCCTCTCACCCAATGCCCTTGCCCTCAGCAGTGCCACAGCAGCAATCCATTTGGCACTTCGTGTTCTTGGTGTTGGAGAAGGTGATATTGTTTTGGCTTCTTCGTTCACTTTTATCGGTTCTATTTCTCCGATACTGTATCAAAATGCAACACCTTTTTTTATCGATAGCGACACAAAAAGTTGGAATCTTGATCCCCTTCTTCTTGAAGAAGCTATCCAAAAAGCCCCTAAAAAACCTAAAGCTCTCATCCTAACACATTTGTATGGGCAATGCGCCGATTTAGACAAAATCATAGCACTTTGCGATGCTCACGGCATTGCACTGATCGAAGATGCAGCAGAGAGTCTTGGAGCAACCTACAACGCTAAGCAAAGCGGTACCTTTGGAACTTTTGGGGTTTTCAGTTTTAACGGCAATAAAATCCTCACCACTTCCGGAGGAGGGATGCTCGTCTCACCACATAAAGAACTCATCGAGAGAGCACGTTTTTATTCAACCCAAGCACGTGATGATGCACCCCATTACGAACATACCGACTATGGCTATAACTATCGCATGAGCAATATCCTCGCCGCCATCGGGGTAGCACAAATGGAAGTTCTTGCAAAGCGGATTGAAAAACGGCGGATGATTTTCGAATGGTATCGTAATGGGCTAACAGGGATCGAAGAAATTGCCTTTATGCCCGAATTACCGGACGCTCGCGGAAATCGTTGGCTGAGTACTCTCACGTTTGAACATACCGATCCCAATGCTATTCGTTTGTTGCTTGAAACACACAACATCGAAAGCCGTCCTCTTTGGAAACCGATGCATCTGCAGCCCCTTTTCAACAGCGCATTGTCAATTCAAAACACAACTTCAGAGACCCTCTTTCAAAAAGGACTTTGCCTCCCAAGCGGAACTCAGATGGAATATAATGATGTTGAGAAGGTATGCTCTTTGATTAGAAAGGCTCTCTTATGAGACCGGTATGGCTTCGCCCGAGCAGCGCAAACCGGATTCTATTTTTCCTCTTGTCCGATATCACTTTATCCCTTTTCACCCTTTATGCGGCGTATCTTCTCCGTTTTAATTTTGATATCCCCCCAGAATTTTTAACCCCTTTTGTACCGGTAGCACTCACCCTTATCGCCCTTAAACTTTTTTTGATTCATCGATTCAAAAATTACACCATCATCTGGCGTTTTTATTCACTTTCGGAAGCGAAAAACCTCTTTTTTGCCCTTATCTTAGCGTATGGAATATTTGCCCTCCTTCATACCCTCTCACCAACTCTTTTTGCCCCTTTTCCCCGCAGTGTCATCATTATCGATTTGTTTCTCTCATTTGTCTTTTTAGGGGGAGTTCGTCTTTTAAAAAGGGTGGTCTACGGTTTTGCGATTGAACATGACCAACTCAAAGCAACTCTCCTTATCGGAATATCCTCCAACACGGCGAATCTTATAAAAAGTACCCTTGAGGGTTCACGCGAATACTATCCTCTAGCCATCATTGCCGTACAAGATAAAAATCTCAACATGGTCGGATCGTATCTTAACAACATCAAAATCTATCCCCTTGAAGCAATAGGCGATCTAATCGATAGCCAGAGTATTAGTGCCGCCATTATCGATGGTTCACTCCCAAACGAATACCTTCGTGACACCTATGAACGGCTAACTAACGCGGGGATTCAAGAGATTAAGCGGACTCGCTTGCTTGATGATACCCTTAACAAAATCGAAGATCTATCGGTCGAAGAACTGCTCGCCCGTCATCCCAAAGATCTGGACACCCAGACAATAGAATCGTTTATTCAAAACAAGCGCGTTCTCATCACCGGTGCAGGGGGAAGTATCGGATCTGAAATCGCGTTACAGTGCCATCATTTTCATGCTAAAGAACTTATTCTGATCGATCACAGTGAATACAACCTCTACCAAATCGGTGAAAAACTCCCTCACGCGATTTTGCATTTATGTAATATCATCGATTATAAAACACTCGACAGCATCATCAACACGACTAAACCCGATATCATTCTCCACGCCGCAGCGTATAAGCATGTTCCTTTGTGCGAATCAAATCCCCATGCCGCTGTTATGAATAACATTGTCGGAAGCCAAAATCTGATCGATAGCGCTATTGCCAATGATGTCAGCAAGATAGTTATCATCTCTACCGACAAAGCAGTTCGCCCTACCAACATTATGGGGGCTACAAAAAGGGTTGTTGAACTTTATGCTCAAAACGTTGATCCGCGTAAAAGTGAAATCGTCTCGGTACGTTTTGGCAACGTATTGGGTTCCAGCGGAAGCGTTATCCCAAAATTCAAATCCCAAATCGAACAAGGCGGTCCGCTCACCATTACCCATCCTGAAGTGACCCGATACTTTATGCTGATAAGCGAAGCGTGTCAACTCGTTCTCCAAGCGGCAGCCATAGCACGCGGTGGAGAACTCTTTATCCTTGACATGGGTGAACCGGTCAAAATAGTCGATTTAGCAAAAACGATGATCCGCTTATATGCGACACGACCTATCGAAATGGTTACGACTGGACTGCGCTCTGGAGAAAAACTTTATGAAGAACTGTTAATTGATGAGAGTGAACAAAAAACTTCGTTTGAATCAATCATGATAGCCCGCTCAACCGTGTATCCGATTGATACACTACAAGAAGATATCGAAAAGCTCATACTCAGTGATAATACCATTGAAGGGTTGCGTAAGATTGTACCGGAGTTTCAACCCTCCGGCAAGTAACCCGTTCGTGGTGAGCATGTCGAACCATGAACATGCCCATTTGCCATACCCAAAGGGCATATAAGCTCAGGGCGAATGCAAAAAATTACAGTTCCGTTTTTAGTGCGGCACCGTTAGAGGCGTTGGAGACGAGGAGGCTATAGCGTTTGAGCCATTTAGAAGCGATCTCTTTTTTGATCGGTTTCCAATGGAGACGGCGTTGTTCTAGCACTTCATAGCTCACATTAAGTTGCAATAGATGTGTATCAACATCGAGTTCGATCTCATCACCGTCTTCGATGAGTGCGATTAATCCCCCCTCAGCCGCTTCGGGACTGACATGACCGATCGATGCTCCGCGAGTGGCTCCAGAGAAACGCCCATCAGTGATGAGAGCAACACTCTCACCTAGTCCCATTCCCATGATGAGTGCCGTAGGTGCGAGCATCTCTTGCATCCCTGGACCGCCTTTAGGCCCTTCGTAACGGATAACAACGACATCGCCTGCTTTTACTTTATGAGACATAATTCCGGCAATGGCTTCGTTTTGAGAGTTAAAACAAACGGCAGAGCCTTTAAACTTGCGCATATTAGGGGTAATTCCCGCTGTTTTAACAACCGCCCCCTCTTCCGCGAGATTCCCGAAAAGAATTGACAAACCACCGACTGGCGAATACGCATTTTCATTGGTGTGGATGATGTTGGTATCTTTGATTACCGCATCCTTGATCCGCTCACCCAATGTCTCACCCGTGATCGTCATCGCATCTAGCTCCAACACACCACCACGTCGACTCACCTCTTTCATAACGGCATTCACGCCACCCGCACGGTTGATATCATCCATGTGGACGGTTGAAAGGGATGGAGAAATTTTGGCGATATGGGCTACTTTTTCAGAGATTTCATTGATTTTCGTAATATCAAAATCAACCTCTGCCTCTTTGGCGATACTGAGCAAATGGAGAACCGTATTGGAAGATCCCCCCATCGCCATATCGATAACAAAGGCATTGTGAATCGCTTTATCATTCAAAATATTGCGCATATTCCATTTTTGAGCATTTTCATCTTTAACCATCTCGACGATACGTCGTGCCGCCGTTTTAACCATCTCGATACGCTCAGGGGTCATAGCGAGCACCGTACCGTTGCCCGGTAATGCAACCCCCATCGCTTCACAAAGGGTATTCATCGAGTTAGCCGTAAACATCCCCGAACAGCTCCCGCCGCTCGGACACGCTTCACATTCGATCTCATAAAGCTCTTCATCAGACATTTTACCGTCCGCATGTTTTCCGACCGCTTCAAATGCTGTCGCTAAATCGATCGGCGTACCATCTTTTTTATGTCCCGCCTTCATCGGACCACCTGAGACAAAGATAGTAGGAACATTGACACGCAATGCCCCCATCAGCATCCCTGGAACGATCTTGTCACAGTTAGGGATACAGATAAGCCCATCGAGTTTATGAGCGTTCATAACTGTCTCGATACAATCGGCGATCAATTCACGGCTTGGAAGGCTATAAAGCATCCCATCATGCCCCATCGCAATACCATCATCGACACCGATGGTGTTAAACTCGAACGGTACTCCGCCCGCTTCACGTATTGCCTCTTTGACGATACGACCGTACTCTTGGAGGAAAAAGTGTCCCGGAATAATATCGATATGGGAGTTTGCAACTCCGATAAACGGTTTGTCAAAATCTTCATCTTTAAGTCCGGTAGCACGGAGCAAACTGCGGTGAGGAGTTTTGTCAAATCCTCGTTTAATCGTATCACTGCGCATTTTTATCCTTTATCTTTCGTCATTCCCGCGAAGGCAGGAATCTAGCTCATATTTTTATAATAAAGCCATTATACGGCAATTTTCTCTAAAACCTCTTTACACACCATTATTTTTTTGCTATACTTCCAGTCCACAAAAACAATGCGGGAATAGCTCAGTGGTAGAGCACAACCTTGCCAAGGTTGGGGTCGCGAGTTCGAACCTCGTTTCCCGCTCCATAATATCCCAGTTGAAACACTCTTTTTAAGATGTTTGAACTGGGGTATTTTTTTGTTATCGTTGCCCGGATGGCGAAATCGGTAGACGCAAGGGACTTAAAATCCCTCGGTGGTAACACTGTGCCGGTTCAAGTCCGGCTCCGGGCACCACAAATGGATGGTGGTATGGCCAAGCGGTAAGGCGCTGGTTTGCAAAACCTTGACCCCCAGTTCGAATCTGGGTACCACCTCCAAAATGTAACAAATAGCTTCAATTTTACTACGGGTCACTGGCAGAGTGGTCGATTGCACCGGTCTTGAAAACCGGCGAGGGTTAAACCTCCCAAGGTTCAAATCCTTGGTGGCCCGCCATCATTTATAAAACTCCACATTTACTGCACTTTTATGACACTCAAAACATCAACTGTCTATCTAATGAACACTTTTCAAAAGTAATTTTTTCATCTCTTCTGCCGATATAGGTTTCGAATAAAAATACCCCTGAATATTTTCACACCCGTTTTGAACCAAAAACTCTTTTTGAGCCTCCGTTTCAACACCTTCGGCGATTATCTCAAGATTTAAGCTTTTTCCCAACGCTATAATTGCTTTTGTGATGGCGGCATCTTCATCATCATTCGGTAAATCACGGACAAAAGATTGATCAATTTTCAGTTTATTGATCGGCAGTTTTTTTAGATATGAGAGGGATGAGTACCCTGTTCCAAAATCATCCACGGCAATTTTTACCCCTATGGAACTAATCTCGCGAAGGATTTTAATCGCTTCTTCGGGATTGATCATGATTTGATCTTCAGTCACTTCAAGCTCTATCCACTCGGGAACGCATCCCGTCTCTTGGATAAGATTATGGAGGAAATCGATAAAATCTTTTTGTTGAAGCTGTTTTATCGTAAGATTCATCGCTAAGATTCCAGGTTTTAGCCCTTCATTGTGCCATTGAGCTATTTGTCCCATAGCTCGTTTCATCACAAATCGATCCAGTTCGACAATCAGTCCGGTGGCTTCCGCGATAGGAATAAAGGCGGCAGGAGAAACCAGTCCGACCAATGGATTTTGCCATCTCACCAAAGCTTCTATCCCAATCAATCTGTCATTTTTCCCATTCATTTGAGGCTGATAATAGACAACAAACTCTTCGTTTTTTAAACCTGATCGGAGACTTGTCTCCATCACCACTCGTTCCAATGCCCGTGCAGTCATGTCAGAACTGTAATAGCGGATATTGTTTCTCCCCTCATTTTTAGCGGCATACATAGCTGCATCAGCGTATTTAAGAAGATCTTGGGAGGTATCTCCATTATTAGGATACAGACTGATCCCGATACTGCATCCCACATAAAGTTCTTTATACTCGACAACAATCGCTTCGGAAAGCAATTTTAAAATTTTATCGGCTAAACGAGAGGCCTCTTCCAGATCCTGCAACCCCTCCATAATAACAGTAAATTCATCTCCGCCAAAGCGAGCCAACGCTTCCTCATTGGAGATGGTTTCACGTAAGCGCTGAGTAACAATAGTGAGAACTTTATCTCCTGCTTCATGGCCAAGAGAATCGTTAATCTCTTTAAAATGGTCAAGATCGATAAATAAGAGTGCCATTTGAGTATGTTGTTTTTTTGATTTTGCAATCACATACTCGAGTCGTTCACTAAATAACACTCGATTGGCTAAACCGGTTAGAGCATCATGAGTTGCTTGGTACTGCAGTGCATTTTTTTGTGCTCGCAGCTCATTATGCTGATTGAGTAACTCGATTTTAGAGTCCCGTATCGATTTAATCATTGTATTTATAGTAGTGGAGAGGACAAATATTTCTCGTGCATCGTATTCAGGAACAAAGTTGATCGGGATTCCCCCATCATCACTATGAACAATGACCGCTACGATGTCAGAAAGAGGTTTCAATATAAAATAGCGTATCGCCATAAAAAGAGAGAATATCAGAAGTACAGAAACGGCAATGATATTTATCACCGCTTTAAGGATAAGCTCATTAAGTTCACGCACCATCGTTGCGTCTGAGATATAGATTCTTATCGTACCGAGGTTCTCTCCCGATGTAGATTTAATATCGTATTGATCCGAGTAGTAACATCTATGAAGCTGTTGAAGTTGGAGTTCATTTTTAGGATCAATTTCGACAACATGCCCTTTCTCATCCCGAATTATTCCACTGATATACGATTTTTTCCCTAATATTTTTCCCATACGAAAATCTTCAATCACGATCGCAAAAATATCCCTAGGCTCTATTTCATTCACTAATAACTTCTCATATTCATTAATAGCATAGACTTCAATCAAATTCGCAACATTTTTTTGGAGCGATGATACAGTAACAGTTGAGGTCTCTTTCATCTTTTCAATGATTTTATTTTTGGTCTCAGCATAGTGATACGTCGTATAGATAGACATACTGATTAAGACGGTTGAAACGATGATAATCCCTAGCGTGACATAAAGAGATTGTTTGGAATTGAGCGTTTTCATTTCACTCTCTCCATTCCTAAAACATTCCGTTGAATAAGGGGAAGTTTCTCTTTGATATTGTGGGTGGAAATTGCCAGGATTGGAAGCTGTTTACTTTTTTCTACTTTTTTTCCGTTTAAATAGTCATCCATAGCGTATAACGCTTCTTGTCCCATGAGATAGGGTTGCTGCATCGCTGAACCGACCAAAATACCTTTGGGAATCAGTTCTAAAAATTCTGGTTCCGCATCGAAAGTAGCTAAGAGGATTTGTCCTTTTTTTCCCTCATCGGCGATCGCGTCCAATGCCGCTTGATAACGATCAGAACCCTGTAGCCATAGCGCACGAAGATCGGGGTATTTTTTGATCATCTCTTGCGCAAAATGGTACGTCTCTTCGTACGAAAAAGTAATTTGCTGCCTGATATCCGCCCCTTTTATCCCATACTCATCCATCGCTTCCATGAATCCGGCGGTTCGGAGTTGCCCGTTTAACCTTTTTTGAGGGATTGCGATAATGCCGACACGTCCAGTTTCCCAACCTCGCAGATGGAGCTCTTGCGCGAGAACTTTTCCGATTTCATACGCCCCCTCTTTGTTGTTCGAAGAGATATAAGCTACATAGTCTCCCCCATCGGTGCCGATATCGGAGATAACCACAGGAATACCCGCATTATCTGCAAGCTTCAGAATCGTCGCACATGCTGAAGAAGCAGTGGGAGAGACGATGATCCCTGAAACATTCTCCCGTATCGCTTTTGCAACAAATTCCAATTCACTTTTTCGGCTGTTCTCCGCGCTGTAGATCTCAAGATCATATCCCTTCTGAGCAGCACTGAAGTCAATACCGCGAGCCATAATACTCCAAAAAGGGATCCTCATATCAGAGACAATATAGGCCAACTTTTTTGTGTGAGGCTTGAGAGAATGGTTAGAGAAGTTTGCGTGCGGATCAATCACAATCGCGTTTGCATTTTTGTTCTGGGCTTCTGAAGAGAAAGAAATATAAGTAGCAATCACAGTAACCAATGAGATAGCAAATATCATCAGTAAAAATTTAATCGAGACTTTATTCATGACAACCCTATGCTCGCAACGTAAAATTAGTGACTATTATCCACAAGTTAGCTTATAATTTTCTCATTTACACTATTTTCTTCCTAAACACGAGTCCCCTTTTAATTCTCTAAAATGCGGTTATAATGATAGTTATGGAATTTAATAATGGAAGTGTATCATGGAAACTAAGTTTATTAATGAGCCTTTTAAAGCGTCACTCGATGCCGATACCGAATACTGGTATTGCACCTGTGGTCTTTCACAAACATTCCCGTTTTGTGACGGTAGCCATAGCGGAACCGACAAAACACCCATAAAATTTTCCGTTGAAGTAGAAACTGACAAATGGCTCTGCCGATGTGGACGCTCTGGGCGTAAACCCTACTGTGACGGCTCACACCAGCAGGGTTAATGGAGCACTATACCTCACCCAAAATTTCTTTAGCAACCATTCTCAAATGGCAATTATCCAAATTATTGCATCGACGCGAGAAAATAGCTACTAATCTGAGCATCATACCGCAAGAAGATTTACCTAGCGGCGAATACGCTCTTTGGATAGGACACGCATCTCTATGGCTTAAACTGGGAGAAACGACAGTAGCGATCGATCCGGTACTCGGTAATCTCCCATTATACCGCCGATACAGCCCTCTACCCCTTCCTAAAGAGCAGTTACATGCCGATATCATCCTCATCACCCATGCCCACTATGATCATTATGACAAAGCCTCTGTTCTCTATCTTCTCCAACAAAATCCTCAAACAATTATTGTCGCACCGAACGGGTTTTGGCGCTATCTAAAAGGTAAGATTGATCGTGAACGGTGTTTTGAGTTGGAGTGGTGGGAGTCGTTAATGGTGGGGGGGCTATTTATCACCTTTGTCCCATCGAAACATTGGAGTAATCGAACTCAGATTGATATGAATAAAGCGCTTTGGGGAGGATACGTAATTCAAAATAGCGACCATACGCTCTATCATTCGGGTGACAGCGCGTATGGGGAACATTTTAAAGAGATAAAAGAGAGATTTGAAATCGATGAAGTATTTTTACCCATCGGAGCTTACCGCCCTGAGCCGATCATGCGCCATTTTCACATCTCGCCTCTCGAAGCACTCCAAGCGGCAGAGGATTTAGGGGCAAAAACCCTGATCCCGATCCATTATGGAACCTTTAAACTCGCTGATGATGGACTGGATGAGCC
>NZ_JAQTYM010000076.1 GCF_028688295.1 Sulfuricurvum sp. | reverse complement strand
TATTATAAATACAATAGCTCTCTTCGCTGTGATCATTCAAATATCCCAACGCTTCATCAAACGGATAGCCGTATTCTAAAAGCTTCTCAAAAAGCTGTTCGTTACGAGCCGTGTTTTCCTCAAGACTAAGTGGTTGATTATTTGGATTCCATGCGGTGAGAATGGCAAAGGGTGCATCGAAGGGTGCGTAAGTGGGTAGGGTATCAATCGTAAAATCGATCTCTTCGCCGTTGTGAGAGATTTTAAAATGGGTGTTATCGTAAATGTCTTTCATGCAATCAGTATAGCATCAAGATGGCTTGAGCTTAGTTGAATGCTAAAATCAAGCCTTGATGTCGAGATTCTGACCCAGACCGGTCAGCTCGGCAGCTAGTGATGCATTGGAATCTTGAGGAACAGGGACACTCTCAAGCAATTTCATAATCCCTTGATCTTGCGAATCGATCGCTTTTTTCAAAGCGTACATCTGCGGTCCCATTCCACCTTGTGAATTGATTGGATCCATGATTTATCCTCCTTTTGGAGTTAGGGATATATCGGCAAATATTTTGATATCCATTAAAAAAAAGATCAATCCGAATACAACAGGGTTGCATTCTCAATTATTTACCGATACAATTTCAACAATACATACAAAGGAGAGACCATGAAAAGTCATACTATGCCTATTTCACAACCTATTACGGATAACCGTATCGTGAGCTTCTCTCTCCTCCTGCTGAACCTGCTGTAATTTCCTTTTTTTCCGTTTCTTTTTTTAATTTTTAGTTTTGCTATATCGGGCGCAGTGCGTCCGTATATCAGCATTTTTTCATTGTTAACTATATGAGGATATCTCTATGCACACGCATACAAAATATACGTCGTATCCAACGGTAAAATTGGATAAAAGAGAGTGGGCGGATAAATCTGCCACAGTTGCCCCGCGTTGGGTCAGTACCGATTTACGCGATGGGAATCAAGCATTAGCTAACCCTATGGGTATAGAGCAAAAGGTTGCCTATTTTAAAGCGTTGGTCGAGTTCGGGTTCAAAGAGATCGAGGTTGCCTATCCCAGCGCGTCACAGACGGAGTTTGATTTCTGCCGTCGTTTGATCGAGGAGGGGTTGATCCCTGAGGATGTTACTATCGGAGTACTTGTCCCCTCGATAGAGCGTCATATCATCCGTAGTTTCGAGGCATTACGAGGCGCGAAACGGATCACGATGCATTTGTACAATCCAACCGCCACGAATCAGCGCAGTGTCGTCTTCCGCCGAAGCCGTGAGCAGATCATCGCGTTGGCGTTAGAGGGTGTGGCGTGTATCAAACGTGAAGCACAGCGCTTTGGCGGAGAGGTGGTGTTTGAGTATTCACCGGAGAGCTTTTCACAGACCGAGTTGGATTTTGCCAGCGATATTTCCAATGCGGTGATTAGCGCGTGGGAACCGACACGGGAGCATCCGATGATTTTGAACCTTCCCAATACGTTGGAAGCATGTTCACCCAACATCTATGCCGATCGTATCGAGTGGATGTCCAAACACATCCAAAACCGTGAAAGTGTCATCATCAGTGTCCATCCCCACAACGATCGCGGATGCGCGGTAGCGAGTGCGGAGTTGGCAGTATTGGCAGGCGCTCAGAGAGTGGAGGGGACGATCCTCGGCAACGGTGAGCGGGCGGGGAATGTTGATTTGATCACGTTGGCGTTCAACTATTTTTCGCAGGGGATCGATCCGTGTTTGAGGGTTGAGAAAGTGGATGAGATATTAAGTCGTATCACAAGCATCACGGGTATGAGCGTAGCCGAGCGTCATCCGTATGTGGGTTCTATGATCTACACTGCATTTTCAGGTACTCATCAAGACGCGATCAAAAAGGGGATGGAACATCACAGGGAGAACAATAGTTCCACATGGGAAGTACCGTATTTGGCGATCGATCCGCGTGACATCGGCAGAGAGTACAAAGACTCGATCCGTATCAACTCCCAATCTGGAAAAGGGGGCGTGGCGTATGTGTTAAAAGAGATATACGGTATCGACGTACCCATAGAGATGCAATCGGTGATTGCCGACGAGGTAAAACGGATTTCGCAAAAGCGAGGCGGTGAGATCAGCAGTGACGAGGTGCTTGGGATTTATGAGGGGATGATGAAACGTAATGAAAACAGTTGGAATGCGCAGGAATATAATAAACATGCTTCATTCGTCTCGAACTTGGCATTGCCCGTCGTTGATTTGCTTGCTCCGATAGAGGGAGAAGAAATCTTGGATTTGGGATGCGGTGAGGGGACGTTGGCGCTTGAAATCCAAAAGAGTGGTGCGAGAGTAACGGGAGTCGATTTGAGTCACGAGATGGTAAAAAATGCACGTGCCAAAGGGATTGATGCAACGGTAATGAGTGTTACGGAGTTGGAGTTTAAAAACCGATTTGATGCGGTCTTTTCCAATGCGGTGCTTCATTGGGTCAAAGAGAGTGAAACCGCCGTTAGAAACATTTATGAAGCATTGAAGCCTAATGGGAGATTTGTCGCAGAGTTTGGAGGGGTAGGTAATTGTAAAACTGCCGTCGATGCGATGAAAGAGGTGTTTAAAAATCACCCTGAATTTGGAGCGTTTGAAGACCCGTGGTATTTTCCAAGCGTTGAAGAGTATCATACCCTCTTGGAGTCGTACGGTTTTAGAGTAGAATACTGTGAGTTAATTCCGCGATCGACTCCAGTAGATGATATCGCCAACTGGCTTGATCTTTTTGCCAACGGGGTAACGGCTCATTTGAGTCGTGAAGAGTTTAGTGTGTTTAAAGAAGAGGTTAGTAGGATTACGAAACCGAAGTTGTACGATGAAAACGACGGTTGGCACGTCGATTATGTGCGGTTGAGGGTTAAAGCGGTAAAAGAGGTATGAAATAGCCTTAATTGTATATGTTAGTCTGCATTCCCACTCAGAGAGTGGGAGCGAGGGGAACGCCTGTCCCGTATGTTGTATGTTTGGTTTGTTAGGTGTATTTATATAAACCAAAAAGTACAACAATTTGCAGTACCCCTATCAATCCAACAAAACTTTGTTTATTCAATTTTAGCCTTATATATCTAGATAGTTTAGAGGTAGTAAATAATATAATCAATATTGAAATTGGGAAAATTAAAGCAAATATCCACATGAACACATAAAATGACAATATTGCTAAAGAGAAATAGAAAAGAAAACTTATGGCAATTTCATATTTTGTTGATATAGTCAAATTGTATTGATTCGCTATTGATATAAGATCACTTGGATATATCTCTGAAACAAAAATATTCACTAATATGATTAATCCTAGTAAACCATAAATGTACATAACAGGTTTGAATTCTTTTATGGTTTCACGATGTTTGAAAACCCAGTTAAAAGAAAAAATCGTAGTAATACTTAACATGATTACGCCGAGAAAAGCTTGTAAAACTGCAATATTGTCTATCTTCAACCACATTGTTAAAAAGATACAGATGAGTGCTATAAAACCTAGTTTTGCAAATAAATCTGGAATAACTTTCATTTCTTCAATAATATTGGCATCGGAACGCCAATTTAGAAAAGCTTTGAATCCTGTTTCTAAATACTCAAAGACAGTGTCCCATTTTTTATTTTGTCGTAAGTATTGTTCTAATGAGAACAGGATTATTAAGCCTTGTAAAGTATAGAGTAACTCTTTCATTCAGTAATCTTTTCCAAATTTTTGTCTCGCTCCCAAGCTCTAGCTTGGGAGTGTATATATTACTCTGCATTCCCAACGAGGACGTTGGGAACGAGCGGAAACTACATTCGTTTGTATCATTGTAGATATGCTATTTGTTTAAGAAGCAGAATCTATGAACTAATCTGTCGATACTTTTGGGAGACAACTCGCAGTATTTATCAGAAAGATATTTTTCAAAAAGCGTTCCTGACTCACTTACTTTTTTTTGATTATCAGGAAACTCATTAATCTCTGAAATCAAAAATCCAATCTTTTCTAAGTCAATAGGACTCATCTCGTTGGGCTGTAGCATGTACGACTGTTTACTTGATCGTTCTTGGATGATTATGTTGATTTCATCCCAATTAATTTTTGTTTCCATGAAATTTGAGTCCTGTTTCTTTCCATTGTAAGGTTAACTATTTATTCATACCCAAAATATACCATTAGCTAGAAATTCACAAGATAATTAAACATTCAAAATGTTCTAATATTAGAAATATCCAAGCAAAGTTTTATACATCGACATATTTCTAAATATTTTACTCTATTCCTCTTAAAAAGATTTCCGCAAACGCTCTAACCGCAGGTTCTATCTCCTCCATCTCGAAACCGCCGAATCCCATCCGAATGGCGTCCCATTCACCCCCAGAGTAATCTTTCGCAAAATAGAGCTTGATCCCCGCCTCTTCGGCTCTTGTTCTCAAAGCATCATAATCGATGTCGGAAGTAGGGCGGATATTGATCGAGAGACCTCCCCCTTCGCTGAGGATGTGTATCGAATTCCCCAAATATTTCGTGAGCATTTGTTTCATCAGATCGTGTTTCTTGCGATTCAGGTTTCGTACCCGTCGCAGATGACGTTCCCAATGCCCCTCACGCATGAACAGCTCCAACGTCTTTTGGGTCATGAGGCTGACACGCGAAAACGTGCCGTGAAAGGAGCGGTATCGATCCATCAGATGAGTAGGCAGTACGATATATCCGACACGCAAAGCGGGGGAGAGGGCTTTTGCAAAGGTGCCGATGTAGATGACTCTCTCGCTACTGTCGAGTCCTTGGAGTGAGGGGATAGGGCGGGAGCGGTAGGTGAGTTCGCTGTCGTAGTCGTCTTCGATGATGTAGCCGTCGTTCTCTTTTGCCCATGCGAGGAGTTTTAGACGGTTGGTGATGGGCATCGCCGCACCTGTTGGGTACTGGTGCGAGGGGGTGATGTAGACGACTCGTGCATCGGAGGCGGATAGCTCATCGATGAGGAGTCCGTTTTCATCGACCCCTATGGGGGTAATACCATAATGTCGGTGGGCGAAAACCTTTCGGGAAATATGGTAGCCGGGATGCTCGATGGCAAAATGAGAGTGCGTCGGGCGAAGAATATCGGCGATCATACTCATCGCGTCGATAAATGCCCCCGTAACGATAATCTGAGAAGCGTCGCACCGCACGCCGCGCAGTTCGGTCAAATACCGTGCTATTTCAGCTCTCAATCCAAACTCCCCCTGCGGGTCGGAGTAGGCACCGAAATCGAGGGTGTCGTCTATGGCGCGATTATAGAGCCGTTTCCAGAGTTTGAGGGGAAAGACCTCTTTGGAGAGGCGGACGGGGTAAAAGTTGTAGCGGTAGGTGATGGCGGGTGTGTCGGTAGGCTCTAGCAATGCAGGTTTTCCGAGCGGATTAAAATCGGCATCCGCGACATAATAACCGCTTTTGGGACGGCTCTCGATGTATCCTTCGGCATAGAGCTGGCTATAGGCGGATTCGACGGTATTTTTGCTGATGCGGTACTCTTGGGAGATTTTGCGGATCGAGGGGAGTTTGCTCCCGATGGCAAGTGTAGTCGTGATGTCGTGTTTGAGTGTTTCATAGAGCTGGATATGCAGAGGTATTTCCGAAGTTGCGTCGAGGAGATACATAAACTGACCTCATAGTTTGTAAATATTTTGTCACTTGTTTAGAGTGCAGATTGGCGATATAGTATCACAAAATTTTTGAGGAAAGCGACATGAGACGATCAGAATTCGAAGTCACCGACCCGCAAGCCATCGAATCGGTATTAAGCGAATGCGAGTACGGGGTATTGTCGCTTATGAGCCGTGATGAACCCTACGGCGTAGCGGTTAATTTCGCGTATCGTGAGGGGGCGGTGTACTTTCACGGAAGCATTGAAGGGCGAAAAGTCGAAGCAATAGGGGAGCGTGCAAAGGTGGCGTTTTTGGTTGTAAAACCTTATGCCTATATCCCGTCGTATTTTAGCGATACCAGTGCGGCATATCCCGCGACACAGTTTTTTACCTCGGTGCATATCAGCGGTGAAGCGATACGGCTAAGAGATGAGCGAGAAAAAGCGTTCGGATTGACTGCTCTGATGGAGAAAATGCAACCTGAGGGGAAATACGACGCCATTGATGCGGCAAACCCGATCTATACGAAAATGATGGAGCTAACGGGGGTCTATAAAATCGTACCGAACGTGATGAGCCTCAAAGTCAAAGCAGGGCAAAATTTACCGAAAGAGCGGTACGATACTCTTATCAAACACATAGAAGAACGAAACGGCTTTGCCGATAGTGCGACGATTCAGTTGATGCAACAATTTGAGAAACAAGCGGATGTATAATGCAAAAAACTATTATTGGTCGAGCTGTATAAGATCAATCAGATGCTATAGCTATCTTAGTCGGCGAACTTTTACAAGAGATTATGGATCGAATCGGAATTGATGCATTCCATTTTGATCTTGAAGATACGAAATCGCGTTTGGCAGAGTTTATCGAACAGGAAAAAAACTTCGTATTTGTCGCTCAAGACAATGAAAACGGCGAATTGATCGGGTTTGTTACTGTGTATGAGGGATTTGCCCTTTATGCTGAAGGAGCTTTCGGAACGATGGCAGAGTTGTATGTTCGTCCATCGTATCGTTCACAAGGTATCGGAAATATGTTGATTCAAGCACTAAAAGATTTCGGTGATGAGAGAGGCTGGAAACGTCTCGAAGTGACGACTCCTCCATTACCTCAGTTCGATGCGACATTGGCATTTTATGAGCGAGAAGGTTTTGAAATTTCCGGCGGACGAAAGTTAAAGAGGGTTTTGTGAAATGGAAGAGTATTTAGCGTCCACTGACATCATCGATTTCACACATCCAAAAGTATCCGAAAAAGCACGTGAATTGGCCAAAGGGTGCAAGAATGACACTGAAATCGCCAAACAGTGCTTTGAGTTCGTCCGTGATGAAATACGTCATACGGGTGATGCGGGAAAGGGTATTACAACCCTACGCGCCAGTGAAGTGCTCGAACAAGGACAAGGGTGGTGCTATGCTAAAAGTCACCTATTGGCTGCATTATTGCGCGCTAACGGTATTCCGACGGCACTATGCTATCAACGGCTGAGTTGTTCGGAATATGTCGAGGGTATTTATTGTCTGCACGGGCTGAATGCCGTGTATCTCAAAGCGTTCGGCTGGTATCGAGTCGATACGCGCGGAAACAAAGAGGGAGTAGATGCGCAGTTTAACCCGCCGCATGAAAAACTGGCATTTGAATTAGGGGAGAATGAATACGATTTGAGTGAGCGGTATTCTCAGCCTCTCCCAGTTGTGATAGAAGCACTTAAAACCCGTAAAAATTACGGTGAAATGGTCGGGCATTTTCCGGATTTCAATAGTATAGAATAAAAAGGATTGGGAATTTTATAATGAATAATGCAATTCTTTTAGCTGACTATGATCAAGCCAAATTAGTTCAGACCCCGTCAGCTATTTATGCAAAATATTGTTCACAATCTTTTGGTGAAGAACTGCCATTATTTATTAATCATAACATTTTAAGTATTGTTTATAGTGGTCAAAAAAAAATCATGACTCAATCCGGTGATTTTATTGTTACAAAAGGAGAAGCATTTTTTTTAGCTAAAGGGCAGTATGTTAATAGTGAAATAATAAGTGATAATGACTATACTTCTCTAGTAATAATGTTTGACGATCATCGTACAGCAAAACTTTTTACTCAATTACCCTATAAAAATTATAATACGAAAAAGTTTTCTTCTTCTGCTATGTTTAAAATTCAGGCTACTCCTTTAATAAAATTATGTGCTGATTCAATAAAGCTTTTTATAGATCATAAAACTGATTATGCTGACGAAATTTTAGAATTGAAACTCAAAGAGATGATGTTATTGTTGCTAGACAGTCCATACGGTGAAAGCTTTATGCAGTATTTTATGTCCTCTTTACTCGGAAAAAATGATTTAAAAGCTTTTATGGAAGAACATTTTGATCAAAATCTCTCGATTAATGAATTCGCAAAATTGAGTGGGAGAAGTATTTCGGCGTTTAAGTCGGAATTCAAAAGAACCTTTGGCTCCTCCCCTATGAAATGGCTGTTGGAAAAAAGACTTATACACGCTAAATATTTGATTGAACAAATGGGTTATGCTATAGGACAAGCTGCTTTTGTAAGCGGGTTTAAAAGTCATGCACATTTTTCTAGATCATTTAGAGAGCAATTTGGTTCTTCACCTATCCAATCAGTCAAATTAAAGAACCTTTCAGACAAATAACTACCAATCAGATCATTGTAAAATTCTTCAAAAAACGGAGACTAGAATGAACACACAATTGCCTGTACTCGAGTATTTGAAGAAATCTTTAGATGGAACATTATCCACTCATGAGACTACTCATATGAATTACCCGACAGCAATATCTCAAACGCTAAAATTGCGTATTGTTGAAGTAGGGCTTGGAACAGCAAAAGTTGCGATAGATGCTACACCACCTCTACATGGAAATCAGCAAGGGACAATACACGGAGGATTATTGTGTGAATTAGCAGATGCTGCTATCGGCACCGCACATTCGACTTTAATGCAAGAAGATGAAACCTTCGCAAGCATTGATTTAAAAATTAATTTTTTTAGACCGAGTTGGGATGCAGTATTGACTGCTTCAGCTCGACCTATTCAAAGTGGAAATACACTTACGCATTATGAATGTGATATTACACGTGAAGACGGTAAGGTGATAGCACATGTGATAAGTGCGGTAATGACACTCAGAGGAGAACGTGCAAAGGGAAGGTAAAATAGTATCGCTAAATCATACCGATTATGAGGGGTTTTTATGGAATCAATTGAAATAGGAAAGAAGTATGACAAAATTGCTGACATGTGGAATGAAACCCATCAATCTTCTACATATGGAATAAATCAGCTTTTGAAAGCATTAAGCTTTTGTACAAATCATGATAGAGCTCTTGATGTGGGATGCGGAGCAGGCGGTAGATTTATTCGTTTATTGCAAGAGAAAAAATTCGCTACAACAGGAATTGACATCTCCAAAAGGATGATTAAATTAGCTTCTGAAAATCATCCAGATGTAGAGTTTATTTTTACTGATATATGTATGTGGAAGAGTGATAAGAAATTTGATTTAATACTTGCATGGGATAGTATTTTTCATCTACCGTTAACGCAACATGAAAATGTATTATCAAAACTATGTAACATGTTATCAAAAGACGGCATTATAATTTATACACTCGGTGATGCTATCGGAGAACATACAGATCAATGGTTGAATGATACATTTTATTATAGTTCTTTAGGAATTACAGAAAATTTGCGTATATTGTCAGCTAATAATGTTGAATGTAAACATCTTGAACTGGATCAATTTCCATTAAAGCATGTTTATATTATTGGGAAAAAAATATCGTAAAAGGAATATTTTGTATGAGATTCATTTTTTTACTTTTTATCTCTTTGCCTTTTATTGCTTCCGAACCTGATTTCGGAAAATTTGACGGTACGGCGGTCATCGTCGATCTGAATACTCTTTTGCAAAATAGAGCTTGATTTTCGGCAGATAAATGTGGAGGGTAAAATTTACCGAAAGAGCGGTACGATACTCTTATCAAAAACATAGAAGTG
>NZ_JAQTYM010000075.1 GCF_028688295.1 Sulfuricurvum sp. | reverse complement strand
GACGATAGGGGGAAGCATACGCATCCTTATTGAATAGTTTCTACATAGAGTGCATTTTTCATGCAACCTTGCGTATTTTATTCTCTTGCCATCGGATGAAAAGTGTGTACGGTCTCTTGAAGATTCTGTTTTTGTACATGGGTATAAATTTGTGTAGTAAGGAGAGATGCATGACCTAAAAGCTCTTGTACAACACGTAAATCAGCACCTCCTAAAATAAGTGCAGTTGCATACGAATGACGAAGGGCATGCGGAGAAACATTCAAATACTTTTGAACAATTTTAAAAGCGGATATTCGACTGAGTCGCTCACCTCGATAATTAAGCCACAATAACGGTGAGTGATAAGGAGATGCATCCTGATAGCTTCGTAGAGCTTTCAACGCTTCTTGTGCAATTGGAACATAACGTTCCTTTTCCCCTTTTCCATGACGGATTCGAAGCCACTCTCCCTCGATGTCTTGCTCCTCTACCATCAGACATTCACTAACGCGAACTCCTGTAGCGTATAAAAAAAGGATCAGCGCATAATCACGTAAACCTATCCATTCACTCCGATTTATTAACATTAATCCCGATTGAATCGTCTCAAACGTTAGGTATTTAGGAAGATTTTTAGGTACTTTTGAGAGAGCAATTTTAGAAGAGAGTGAATCAAAACGGTGACGATGACAAAAATCCAAAAATGAATTAAAAGCAGAAAGTTTTCGATTCAAGGTCCGTTTATTACTGATCGAACCTAGAATACGAAAAATAATATTTGAATCAAGCTCAGTAAGAGCTTTACCAGAGTATTTCTCGATATCACTCAAATCATGTTCATAGGCCTCGATCGTTCGAGGACTAAGCGCTTTAATGACCGTAATGTATTCGATAAAAGCCTCAAGCTCCTTCGACATTATTTGAGATTGATATAGCGGTCGTCAAAATAAAAACGTCCATCGCCCAAGAAAATTTTATTGTCACTGTCCATATCAATATCATACACATCATACGCTAAGAGGTTCTTGGTTAATGCAATCATGTATCCCTCTTGCTCCAGTGCATACACACGGTCGTTCTGAACACTAATCCCTACAAAATGAGCAAATGGAAATTTCTTTTTTGCTTTAAACTGTAACGTTGGGCTCAAGGCAATAATCTCACCTTGCTTTGTCGTAAGCCAAATACCGTCTGCCGTGTAAGCAATATTACGAATTTCATACTTCTCACGCGCCTCTTTTGCTGATAATGCTAAAAGAGCACTCCCGGTCGATGCCACCATATGATTGTCAATCACGTTCATGTACGTGATGTTATTAAAAAACTCATCCGAGCTCACAACAACTGAACGGAGAACCTGTTTTGTTTCGGAGTTTACAATAACAATCTTTCCATCAAGCGTTAAAAAAAGTACCAGCTCTTTTAAAAAATAAGGATTTGCAATGCGGGCATCCACCGCTATAGGAGCGCTAGCACTCTCTTTAAAGAGCAATTTTTTACTCTCAAGC
The DNA here is from genome assembly GCF_028688295.1 of Sulfuricurvum sp. Taxonomy (GTDB): domain Bacteria; phylum Campylobacterota; class Campylobacteria; order Campylobacterales; family Sulfurimonadaceae; genus Sulfuricurvum. The sequence continues at coordinate 8,338 of NZ_JAQTYM010000075.1, read as the reverse complement.
GAATACAACGCCATTTCATTATTGCTGAACAATACCGCAACGATGTCATCTTGAACACTTATCGCAGCAACACCTCGCTTAAATTCAAAGGTTACTTTCCCATCCGTTCCATCTTCGGGAAAAAGAATAATATTTCCCTCTGTACTTTCAGTAATAATCCAATGATCATTTGCATTGATTAAACGATAATTTTCAGGAATTTTGACTTTTTTCTCCCCTGATTTGCTCAACAAATGGCCATTTTTCAAAAGGGCTGCCGATTCGGTCGTTTGAACGATTGAAGCACTCAAAGTGCCGGCATTACGCCATTCCCCTTTGACATTTTCAGGTTTAAAAACCTCTTTTTGCGAACAACCGGAAAAAAGAATTAATGCCCCTATCGAAAGGGTAACAGTTGTAAATAATCTCATTATTTGACTCCGTAGTGAGAAAGTGCACTGGCAACTTGATACAGTGGTGATTCCTCACTGATGAGTGCAATTTTTTGATGCGCTGAAGTCACATCCCCTTTTTCGATAGAGACAATCGCGAGTTCCAAAAGTGCTAAATCTTTATAAAATACACCTTGTTTTTTCGTGTATTGGTCCAATGCTTGAACATCTCCTTTGATCGCGGCAGCTTCATAATGGGCGATATCGGCAACACCAAATGTCTCAGATTTTTTCAACCCTTCAAGAATACTCACATCATTTTGCGCAATTCCTCTAGAGAGTTTCCAAACATCATACAACTCAGGATTATCATTTTTCAATGTTTGTTCTGCTGTTGTATCACTTGGATTGGTGAGTAATACGTTAAAAGCGGCATTAGAACTTTCAATTTTACTATTGCTATAGGATTGATAACCAATAGCACCAACGACTGCCAATAACGATCCTACGACAACTGCAATTAAAGGTTTTTGGTACCGTTTAACAAAACGCTCAGTCCGAATGGCACTTTCAAAAAACTTTTCTTCAGAACTCAATTCCTCTTTGAGGGCATCCATATTCTCTTTTAGACTCAAAACAGCTCCTGTCTTTCTCTACTCATAAATTAAAGCAATAATATCTTACCCTACGTTAAAGTTTAGTAAACCTTTTTTTTGGGTACAATTATTTTCATAAATTTATCACGACTTAGGTTAACCATGCAAATTGATGAAACACTTTTACAACGTTTAGAAAAACTTTCATACCTACAAATCCCTCAAGAACATCGTGCGGAAATGATTTCGCAGCTCAGTGAAATCGTTTCATTCGTAGATAATCTCTCCGAACTTCAAACAGATGGTGTGGATGCTACCTTCGCGATGTCAGATACATCGACACGACTTCGTGAAGACATTGGTAACGTTAATGGTGCTATAAATGATGATATTTTAGCCCATGCACCTCATGCTCAAGATCATTTTTTTATCGTTCCGAAAATCATCGAGTAACTCATGACACACGTATACGGTATTAAAAGTTGCGGAAGTGTTCAAAAAGCACTCAAGTTTTTAGAGGCCAAAGGTATCCCCTACACATTCCATGATTTTAAAATCACCCCAGTAGAGGGCGATAAGATCGAAAAATGGTTACAAAAAACCACCCTTGCAACCCTTTTAAATACCAAAGGAACAACCTATCGAACCTTAGGTATCAAAGCACTCGAATTGGATGATACGAGAAAGGTAGAGTGGATGGGGAAACACAATCTCCTCATTAAACGCCCCGTTATCGAGTTTAAAGATCAACTGATCATCGGGTTCGATGAATCTCTCTACGAAGGACTATTTCACACATGAATACAGCACTGGATATTTACAAACTTCTCAAAAGTGTCGTTGCTTATAAAGCATCTGATCTCCATCTTGTTAGCCGTTCTGAACCCCAAATTCGTATTGATGGCAGACTCGTTGCCCTTAATCTTCCCGTTCTTGATGGACGAGATATTGAGGAAATGGGGTACTCACTCCTAACTGAAAAACAGAAAAAAGCATTTGAAGAGGCGAATGAACTTGACTTTTCGATCGTTATCCCCGATGTTGGACGCTTTCGTGCCAACTACTACAAAACGATGGATGATATCGCGTGTGCCTTTCGTATCATTCCCGTTACCATTCCCTCACTTGATGATTTGAATGCGAAAAAAATTTTTAAAGAGTTGATCAAGCGTGAAAAAGGGCTGATCCTCGTCACCGGGCCAACTGGAAGCGGTAAATCAACAACATTGGCAGCGATGCTTAATGAAATCAATCTTAATGAAGCGCGCCATATCATTACGGTCGAAGATCCTGTAGAGTTTGTTCATAGTAACAAAAAATCGCTCTTCTCTCATCGTAATGTCGGAACAGATACTAAAAGCTTCTCTACAGCACTCAAATATGCCCTTCGTGAAGACCCTGACGTTATCTTGATTGGGGAGATGCGTGATAAAGAGACAATTACCGCTGCATTAACTGCGGCAGAAACGGGTCACTTGGTTTTTGGAACCCTCCATACCAACTCTGCACCGCAGACTATCAACCGTATCATCGACGTTTTTGGTGGGGATGAACAACCTCAAATACGTGCTCAAATTTCTACCTCACTGATCGCAGTTATCTCTCAAGCCCTCCTCCCTAAAATCGGTGGAGGTCGTATCGCAGCACAAGAGGTGATGATTACTAATCCTGCGATTGCCAACTTGATTCGTGAAGATAAAGTTCATCAGCTTTATTCACAAATGCAGCTTAATCAAACCGCTACAAATATGACAACACAAACACAAGAAATTGTTGAATTTTTGCGTAAAAAACTGATCAGCAAAGAGATCGCATTGCAATATTCTAATAAACCCGATGAACTTCTACGGGTCATCGAATCTCTCTAAAGGTTTCTTCCTTTCGGAGGAAACCTTAAAATTATTTTCAAAACTCCTCCATCGTTAGCTTTTTTATGGAACTACTCATCTATAATCGTTTATAATAACGAATTATGAAACATGAGCACTTATTAAAATCTTACCAACTTAAAGCAACTCCTCAACGGATCGCCATTATAGAGCTTATGTTTGCTGCAGGACATATTAGCATCGAGGAATTGTTTCACTCCATCCAGAATAAATTTACCTCTATTTCACTCGCAACATTGTACAAAAATATTCACACTATGATGGACGTAAGTCTTATTCGTGAAGTAAAAATTGCAGGACAAAAAACAAAATATGAGATTGAAAAAGAGGCACACGCACATGTAATGTGCAAATGCTGTGGAGAGTTAAAAGACATCCCGTTTAATCCCAATACACTGCTTCAAACATCTATGGACATTAGCAATTATCAAGCTGAAGAGGTTTCGATAGTGATCTCAGGGGTTTGCCCTGAGTGTCAAAAGAAGTAACTATAGGGAATCGATATTAACGATGTGCTTCTTTAAGTGTATCAGCGATCAAAAATGCCAATTCTAGTGATTGGTCAGCATTCAGACGTGGATCACAGTGAGTGTGATAGCGGCTTTTTAGATTTTCAGAAGTAATCTCAAACGATCCTCCCAAACACTCGGTGACATTTTTACCGGTCATCTCCAAGTGAACGCCACCTGCGTAAGTTCCCTCTGATTTATGCACTTGGAAAAATTGTTTCATTTCTTTAAGCACTGCATCAACTGGTCGTGTTTTATAACCATTACTGGTGATAGTATTACCATGCATCGGGTCACAGCTCCACAATACTTTTTTACCTTCTCTCTCAATTGCACGAATTAATGCAGGCATACCATCCGCTACTTTGTCAGCTCCCATACGAACAATTACATTCAATCGTCCCGCTTCGTTTTCAGGATTAAGAATATCGCACAAACGGATCAAATCCTCAGGATCCATAGATGGTCCTGCTTTGACGCCAATCGGATTTTTGATCCCACGCATAAACTCGACATGTGCACCATCGAGCTGACGGGTACGATCTCCTATCCAAAGCATGTGCGAAGATACATCGTACCACTCACCCGTTAATGAATCTTGGCGTGTAAATGCCTCTTCATAATTAAGCAACAATGCTTCATGAGAAGTATAGAAATCAGTTTCTCTTAGCGTTTGAAACTTATCGGATGTGATTCCGCATGCCGCCATAAAACGAAGCGAATCATCAATTTGACGAGAAAGTTCATCGTATTTTTTCGTCATCTCATTTTGTCCGACAAACCCAAGATTCCAAGCATGTACTTGATGTAAATCTGCAAGTCCACCTGTAGCAAAAGCACGGAGAAGATTCAACGTTGCTGCCGATTGGTTATACGCTTGAATCATACGATTCGGATCAGGGATACGGGCAAGTTCATTAAACTCCGCGCCATTGATAATATCACCGCGATAACTCGGCAAACTTACACCATCAATACTCTCCATATCAGAAGAACGAGGCTTCGCAAACTGACCGCCCAAACGACCTACTTTTACCACAGGTACACCGCCTGCAAAGGTCATTACAACGGCCATTTGCATCATAACCTTGAAAGTATCGCGAATATTATGCGCATGAAATTCTGAAAAACTTTCAGCACAATCGCCACCTTGAAGTAAAAAAGCTTTCCCCTCACATACATCGGCTAAGTTTTTTTTGAGGGTACGAGCTTCACCCGCGAATACGAGTGGAGGGTAGTTACGAAGCTTTGTATCGACCTCTTCCAATGCCTTTTGATCGGGATACGTTGGCTGTTGTTTGATCGGTTTTTCTCTCCAGCTTGATCGGCTCCATGTGCTCATATCATCTCCTGCGTGCTATTGCACCATAATTGTTAGTGTGCGAATTTTATCCTTTTATCCTAAAATGGGACTGATTGAGCGAAGCAAAAGTTATATTTATGTTTGAAAAAGTATAATGGCATTACTTTTAGAGAGTTCTATTTTGCCCTTTTTGATGATTAAAAAGAGCTTTTTCGCTCATCTCACAATACATGCGCTCAAGGTAATTATGGTGAATACCAACCAAGTAAATCCTTTACTAATCTATTTTTGCAAAGAACTCTCCGTGCAAATAGAATCCCTTAGCAATCGCCAAGCAACCATCGATGCAAAAGAGTTTGCTGAACTAATTACTACCGCAACACACGAAGTACTCGACGCCTATGCCTCCGGTGAATTTGATCTTTTAGCGTATCGCGATACCTCCGTAGATGAGTACAAAGCCCTCGCTGAACAAAGTATCGAATCGTATTCGCGTACAAATGAAAAATTTGAAGAAATTACAGATCAGCAGGCTGAATTACTCAATGAAACAGCCTCAGGGTCTCTTATTGATTTTGGAAAAATTACTGAAAAATTCAGCGATATTCAAAATCACCTTAGTGATGAAGTTTCCCGCGCCAATGAAGTTATAAATGGCCTTTTAGCGCAAGTTAAAACGTTAGAAATGAAAACATCACTGGACCCTTTAACCAAAACATTTAACCGTTATGCATTGCAAGAGCACTTGAATGTTATCCTTGAAAAAGAAAAATTTGATTTTGAAATTTTTGCTCTAATGATTGATATCGATAATTTTAAACTCATCAATGATCGCTTCGGCCATATTGCCGGAGATAAAGTCCTTATTTTTATTGCAAAGCTCTTTAAAAAAGCACTTCGTGATGGGGATCGGGTTTATCGCTTTGGAGGAGAAGAATTTATTATTATCCTCAACCGTACCGATTTAGAAGGGGCGAAACTGGTCGCTGAGCGACTCCTTAGCCTCTGTCGTAATAACAAACCGTTGTTTCAAAATCAACAAATACCTGTCACCCTGAGTATCGGTTTAACAAAAGTACTGGCCACAGATACCATCGATTCTGTTATCGATCGCTCGGATAAAGCTCTCTACCGAGCAAAAAGCAACGGTAAAGACCGTATGGAAATGGAGTTTTAATGGATTTGAATTATTTTGATGTGGCTGTTGGATCAATCGTCCTACTCTTAGGGTTAAAAGGTCTCCTTAATGGTTTTTCAAAAGAGGTTTTTGGACTTGCAGGTATCGTAGGCGGTGTATTTGTCGCTTCTCATATAGGTGGTATTATCGGTAAGTTTTTAAGTGATTCCCTTTTTCATTTTGAAACAGCAACGGCGACGAATTTAGTGGGCTTTGTGTTTGCATTAGGAATTTTTTGGCTTTTAATGGTTGCTTTGGGTGCAGGATTTAAAAAACTCAGTGCCTTGAGCGGTCTAGGACCAGTCGATCGTATTCTAGGATTTGTTATCGGAAGCAGTAAGTTTTTCTTTATTATCTCCATTATCGTTTATGCTCTTTTTAGTGTCACGGCAATTCGAGAAAATTTTGAAGAAAAAATGTCAAATAGCTTTTTTTATAAACCTATGTTTGCAACCGGTGATTTTATTTTACATATTGAGACGGATGATGTCAAATCTTTAGTTGATGATGAGAATGAAAGTACTCTTCCCGACCCTAAAAAAGGAAAATAACTAATGAATCCATACACCGATTTTACCGAACGGACCATTGAGTACAACAAACTATTAGCTGATTTCAAACAACTTTTAAAGGCTAATGGATTAAAGTTTACTATTCAGCGTGAAGTTATTTTAGAGATGCTCTACAACTCAGATGAGCATCTCACACCAGAAGGGCTTCACCATCTTATCCAACAAAAGCATCCTGAGCTCAATACAGGTATTGCAACGGTTTATCGAACTTTGTCCCTTTTAGAAGAATCTGATATGGTCACTTCTCTCTCTTTCGGTGCACAAGGAAAAAAATATGAATTGGGTGCAAAAGATCACCATGACCATATTATTTGTACCGAATGCGGAGCTATTACCGAATTTGTAGACGAAGAGATCGAACGACGTCAACAACAAATTACAGAAGCTCTGGGCTTTGTTATGCAAGAGCACTCCATGCAAATCTACGGCATTTGCAAAAGCTGTCAAGAAAAAAATAAAAAATAAACTGTTAAGAAAGGAAACCCATTGGTATTCGAAAATCAATATGTACAGCAGCGAATCGAAAAAGCCGATGCTCTAAGAGCCATCGGTATTGATCCTTATGCAAACAACTCAGAACGTAACACAACCATCGACAAGTTTCATAATGTCAACTCTGATTTATTCCAGAGTGAAGATAAACGTGATGAGCATCGTCATTACACCGTAGCAGGACGCATCAAACTGTATCGACTTATGGGAAAAGCAAGCTTTCTCAAAATTGAAGACGAAAGCGGAATGCTCCAGATTTATGTTGCACGCGATAATTTGAGCGAAAATTTTTATAACGATGTCTTTAAAAAATTGATCGAAGTAGGTGATATCATCGAAGTGAGCGGATATCCGTTTATCACTCAGCATGGTGAACTTTCCCTCCATGCCGATAAACTCACTATCCTCACAAAAGCGATCTCTCCGCTTCCTGAGAAATTTCATGGGATTCAAGACAAAGAGATGCGCTATCGCCAACGCTATCTAGACTTGATTATGAACTCAGAAGTGCGAAAAACGTTTCATATCCGTTCAAAGGTTATCAGTCTTACCCGCCGTTTTTTTGAAGACAAAGGGTTCTTAGAGGTTGAAACGCCAATGATGCACCCAATCGCCGGCGGTGCTAATGCGAAACCTTTCGTCACCCATCATAATGCACTAGGAATTGACCGCTATCTACGTATTGCCCCTGAGCTCTACCTCAAGCGTCTTATCGTCGGCGGATTTGAAGCGGTATTTGAGATTAACCGTAATTTCCGTAACGAGGGGATGGATGCTACCCATAACCCGGAATTTACCTCTATCGAGTTTTACTGGGCCTATAAAACCTATAAAGATTTAATCGAGATTACTAAAGAATATTTTGGATACCTCTTTGATCATCTTGACCTCCCTAAACGTCTTCCTTATGGCGATTTGGAAGTTGATTTTGACCAATTCACTGAGATTGAACTCGTTAAAAGTCTCAGTGTAATCGGTGGAGTTCCTGAGGAGATAGTCAACGATAAAGAGGCTATTTTAGCCTTTTTAAAATCCAAAAACCTCGAAGCTAAAGCAAGCTTAAATCTCGGACAACTTCAAGGTGAGCTTTTCGATGAGTTCGTTGAGGCAAAACTGATCAATCCGACCTTCATCACCCACTATCCGGTTGAGATTTCACCACTTGCACGCCGCAATGATGAGCGTCCTGAGCTTACAGATCGCTTTGAACTCTTTATTGCAGGGCGTGAGATTGCCAATGCATTCAGCGAGCTTAACGATCCGGTCGATCAGCTAGAGCGTTTCGAGGGACAAATGGCTGCCAAAGATTCAGGCGATGATGAAGCCCACGAGATGGACGAAGATTTCGTTATTGCCCTCAGCTACGGGATGGCCCCTACAGCAGGTCAAGGGATCGGAATTGACCGCCTTGTTATGATGCTCACCAACC
>NZ_JAQTYM010000137.1 GCF_028688295.1 Sulfuricurvum sp. | reverse complement strand
CTCAGCACCCTCTTCGGCGCGAGCACTCTCATTAACGATCGAGTGAACTGCCGAGTAAGACTCAAAGGGTACAGCAGCAGTTCTGCTTTATCGTTAGTGGATAGCTACAGTGTATTAGAGTTAGAGGGAGAGAGTGCTGTATCGGTAGGATATCGTTTTACTATCGTCTTTGTCAGTGATGAAGAAATTAAGGTAGAAGCACTCAGTGATACCGAGGTGGAATTGAGTCTCAAAGATGAGATAAGCCCTCTTAACTCTACGACACTTTACGGACGTGTTTCTGGGGCTTCTGAGTTTGGAAGTGTCGGACGCAAACAGCTTTATCGTCTTGAGATTGTTTCACCTTTGTATTATTTGTCTCTTAATCGTCGCTATGAAGTCTTCCAAGATAAGAATGTCCTTGATATCATCACCGAGATCATTGGACGTTATGAAGCGCTGCTGCATCTAAATCTGAGTGTAAAAGCCGATCCTCTCCGTTATAGTATCCGTCATACCTGCACTCAGTATGCGCAAAGCGATTATGAGTTTATGACTATGTTGTGTGAAGAAGAGGGATTGGTATTACTCATAGACTCCTCTTCTTCTAATCCTTATAACCTTACCTTGTGTGAGTTGAGCGAACATGCTCTGGGTGCAGAGACTATAGAGTGTACCTATAATACCTCTAAACGCTTTGTTCCTTCATCGGGGGTTCATGATTATTATGATCCTCTCAAACCCTCTTTGGATATGTCTACCACCAAGCTCTCTAAATCCGCTGAACCGCTGGGGGATAATACCTACAGTGCTCAGTTACGTAATGATCTTAAACTCTATACACAGCATGATCGTTTGGAGATGTTTGAGGGTTCACTCTCTAAAGATCTAAATCGTTATAGCTCACTCGAAGCTCAGCGTGATTATGCGTCAGGGTTTTATGTTGAGGGGATCTCTACTGAACTCTCGATGAGAGAGGGGATACGGGTAACGCTGAATGATACCAAGGTATTTAAACGCGATGAAGTGATTATCCTCTCGTGTCACTATAGCGGCTCATTCCCTAATGCCCTCGATGAGCTTATTGCTACTGAAGAAGCACCCAAAGCGCAATACCAAGTCACCTTTAGGGCTATCCCCTCCTCTATCACCTATCGACCCCCTTATAGCGTTACTAAACCACGAATCGAAGGTGTCCACACTGCTATTGTCTCCAAGGGTGATAAGGAAACCTCTAAAGGTGCCAATGAGATTGATGTGAATGAGAAAGGTGAGATCAGAGTTATCATGCACTTTGATCCTAAATATCCTACCAGTGTCTATGTCCCTCTTAATACCCTCTATGCCGGAGATCATTATGGGATGCGATTCTTACCTCGTGTTAACTCAGAGGTACTTATCAGCTATATCAACGGTAACATTGATAGACCGATCATTATAGGGATGCTTCATAACGGTGAGAACAAGATACCTTATGATTTACCATCTACAAAGACGCAAAGCTACATTAAAACCCAAACGACTCCCCAATACAGTGATAGCGAAGGGTACAACGAAATCCTTTTCGAAGATGCTCAGAACAGTGAACAGTTCAACATGCGAGCACAAAAGGATTACAGTCTCCTCGTCCTAAACGATGCTAACGAGCATATCCAACATGACCGTAGTGAGACAGTCGACAATAACGAAGATGTTACTATCCACGGCTATCGAACTGAACGTGTCAACAAAAGCAAAACTGAAACCATTGATATCGCGAAAGCTCTGAGCATTGGAGCTGGCTATCAAGTGAGTGTTGGGGCTAGTAAGAATGAGAGTGTGGGGATCAGCTCTACAGAGCAAGTGGGAGCGATGAAATATACCCTCGTCGGCAAACGCTATGAACTCCAAGTCGGTGCGAGTTCAATGGTGATGAACGAAGACGGTACCATCATGATCCAAGGGAACAAGATATCGATAGTGGGAAATGAACACGTCGAAATCAAAAGTAAATTGGTAGATATCAACTAATATGAGTTTAACCAACTACACCCCTTTTCCTGCCGTTGTTTGGGAGACTACTGCACCCTCCGCACAGCCCTATATGAGTGCAGTATGCCGCATCAAATACAAGCTCGTCTCTGAAAATGAACAAGGGGTATGGAGCCTCGTGCCGGATCCTGACCAAGGTGATTTGTTTGATGAAGATATCTTTTACGATGATGACGCCCAAATTAGATACCCATCCGATTATGTACCCTACAAACCTAACGCAGACATCATCATAAACGGTGTTGCTCGTGCTTCAACGCCACAGCAGACATGGGTTTGCAATGTCTCTCTTTTATCCCCTACGAATCAACTTTTTTTGGATAAATCACTGCGTGTGTGGGGGGAGCGTTTTTGGAATGCTCAAGCCATTACCGGTTTTTGGAAACTCGATTCAGAGGCGAAACCTACCATAAAAGTCCCAATCTGCTACGAATTCGCCTATGGAGGAGAGATAGAAATTACCAACGGTGAGAGCAAAACCCTTTTGGCAC
>NZ_JAQTYM010000014.1 GCF_028688295.1 Sulfuricurvum sp. | reverse complement strand
TTTTAGAGTATTGTTGGCTAAAATAATCGAAACAGATGCCTAAGATGCAATCGTTCAACTCAAATTCTGAAATCTATGCTGATTTTGGATTATTACGGGGTGAGATTTGCAAGTGGCTCTATAATAAAAAAGAAAAGAAATTAATATGCGATAAAACAGTGAAAACAATAAACGGTAACCCTATAATCAAAAAATATCGAATCTTTTGAACTAAGTGACTTTAAGTAGAAAAATTCACAATATGACTTCGTAATTACAGCATAGTTATATCAAAACATAAATCTACTCCTGCGCGGGAGTAGATGAAAAATACTATTAGAGAAATCCCTATATTCTGGAATAAAAGAGACTTTTTATGCAGGTATTTGGAAAAATAAATGAGAGTGAAAACGAGAAGATAAGTGATGAAATTTTTTATTTTGTAGCCAGGAATTATTTCCCGGCTACTTTTTCTTTAAGAACAGAGCTTGCAGCGAATTTAGCGACAGTTGTTGCAGGCTTGCTGTAGGTCTTATCTGTACCTGGAACTTTTCCTTCTTTAGCAGCTTGAGTAGCTGTTTTGAATGATCCGAATCCCGGAAGTGCTACATCTTCTTTAGCACTTAGTGCTTCAGTGATAGCAGCAGTAACTGCATCGATTGCCGCGTCGGCTGCCGCTTTTGAAGAGTATTCTCCATGTTTTTGTACGAGTTCTACAAATTGTGCTTTATTCATGAATGTCCTTGGTCAATAATTTGAAGGCGCGATTATAGCACGCTGTAGAGGGGAAAGGAAATTTTTGAGAACGATTGATAATGATCTGGAGTGTAATGATAGAGGAAGGGTAGGGGACTTCTCCCCTAGAGTTTAGCGATATAGTCAGAAAGTGTTTTCATATCAGTTTCATTAAGAGTTGCGGTCTGACCTTTCATGATCGCGCCCATACCTTTGGTATTGCGAGTTCCTGCTTTATAGGCTTTAAGAGCATCGAGAGTTTTAGTGGAACTCCATCCTCCAATCACTTCAGATTTGCCAAGAGCGGCTTTTTCACCTTTGGTTCCATGACATGCAGCGCATTTGCTATAAAGAGCAGAACCATCTGCCGCACCTAGAATTGCAGTGAGTGTTAAAAGGGCAAGTAACGTTTTCATAATCATCCTTCTGTGAGAATCTTTAGATTCTCTTTTTATATAACAGCAGTATAAAAAAAGATTGTGGAGCCATCGTGAAAGTAAAGCGCAAGCAATTAAACGTAACAATCATGTCATGATTAACTACTCTTTCCCCCTCTACCGTCCCCCTGCTGAAGCCGACAACATAATCATCCAAGCCACACTTGGGTGCAGCCACAACCGATGCAGCTTTTGCACCATGTATAAAAGCAAACGCTATACAATACGTCCATTAAATGAGGTACGCCGTGAGATAGAAGCCCTTGCACACGCGTATCCGAACGCTAATAAAGTATTCCTAGCAGATGGAGACGCACTCGCACTTCCAACGGATCATCTCGCAAAGTTGTTACGTTTACTAAAAACATCTTATCCAAGACTATCACGCGTATCGCTCTATGCCACGGCACAGAACTTTCTGGAAAAAAGTGTCGATGAACTAAAAGAACTCAGAGCAGGGGGGCTGAGTTTGGCGTACTTTGGGATTGAGACTGGGAACGATGAATTGCTTCGTAAGATCGATAAAGGGGTGAATGCGGATCAGATGATTGAAGCGCTGCATCGTGCCCATGAAGCAGGGATAAAAATATCGGCTACTGTCATTTTGGGAATAGGGGGGATAGAATATACTCGTGGGCATATTCATGATACGGCCAAATTGATCAACGCCGCTCCGATAACCTATCTATCCACATTACAGTTGGGATTGGAAGAGGGGGCAAAGGACCGATTCCTAAAAGCATTTGATTCCTTTACTCCATTAAATGACCTACAGATTCTGCACGAACAGCGTGAATTGATTTCTCTCATCAACCCACCGCAAAAGATTATTTTCCGGTCCAACCATGCCTCCAATGCACTGCATCTCTCCGGTATCTTGCCAAAAGACTCTAAAAAGTTAATGGCTCAAATCGATGATGCACTGAGAGTAGGGAAGGGTGCAATGGTACCTAGATGGATGAGAGGGTTTTAGCGGGCGTAATTTAAAGCATTTTCAAATAAATTTTAGCTTTTTGTTTCATAATGTAATACTGGTACTTTTAGACTGAATAAACCTCATTAAATCATCTGTAAAAATGCTTTCATCATTAAGAATTTCATTTGCCTTACTAGTGTCGCTCAGTATTACAAAACATTCGATTGAGTTAAATTGTTTGAGAATACTTGATAAGCAGAGCCTTTGTTTTTCTGAAATAAAATTTTTTGATTTACTATTACTTCCAAGGTGATACGTGGCGATATGTGTTTCAAGAATTTCACGTGCGAATTCAGGAACTATGAGCTGAATAGTAGATTTATATGATTCTAGCGCCTGAACAAAAAGATGCAGTGCTTGTAACGAACCAAGATGTACAAAAGCCTCTCCGAAAAAAGTTGCTGATTGAGGAAATGTGAAGCGTTCTCTAAATTCTTCTCTAATGATAAATTGTTCTAGCAAGTTATTTAGATATTGATATGAGTTGTTTTTATGAGTATACATTAAAGCTTTTGTAAATAAATTGCTTGTTGGTTCAGGTATTAGATCTAAATTATCATTGGACTTCGATGGGTCATTTTCGATGATAATATCACCTATCCCAGATATTAACCAATTGAGATTAATCATAACTCCTGATGTCTTGCCAGAAATTGCTATACGTTCAAAAAAATCTAGGGATGGTTGAACGGTATTGTTTTCATATCTTGTCAAAGAACTGGGTGTAATATCTAAAGCTTTTCCAAATTCAGTTTTATTCATTCTAAGAACATGTCTGACTTCTTCGAGTCTTTGCCCAAAAGTGCTTAGAGGCAATCCCATATCTTCCATTTATTACTCCATATGATTAATATTTACAAAATACTTGCATTTATGCCAAATAATATTTATACTTGCAGATATGCAATATTATTGAATATATGTATACAATAGTGCGATACAGTGAATTTTACCTTAGTATCATTTAAATTTTGCGCTAAGTACTCAAATATTGCAATTTATTTAGAGCGTCCCATCGTTTTTTTTAAGCGATGATACGCGAAGTGATAAGGAGAAAAATTATGTCAAAAGTGATATTTCAAGAGTGCACTATCGCACTCGATGAGCATCATGCAAGTAGGTTTATCAGCCATGGAGGTGTGAGATGATGGAGTATATCAACGGATGGGAATGGCTTCCTCTTGTTATCTGTACGATAGCAGGGTTTATTATGGTTTCATTTACCAAAAGAGTAGATATGGCCGTCATAGGTACCATAGTCCTTTTCATGACGATGATCTTAGCCTATGAAACCCACAGTAATAACCTTGATAAAGAATATGTACTCAAACGATTCACACAAGGAAAAGCACTCAAATGCGGTCTGTGGAGAGGTGAGAGTCTTCTCGTCGATCCAAAATCCGGTTGGAAATTTGAAGAGAATATCGGTTTTATCAAAGGTGATCAGATTCATAACGATCATGGACTGTGTTCGGTTATCGGTGAAGAATCACCAAGAGCCTCAGATATTCCCTATGTGTTTGCTCTGATATTTGAGCTGATGCTGGCGTTTGGTCTGCGTGCCGTCTTTGTAAACTATGCCGAAAAAGAAGAGGAGAAAGATCATGACACCGAATGATATTTTATTTGTCGGTGTCGCAATGGACATTCTCACCCTCATCGTGGTGTGGCGGATACGCCGTCACCGCCAACACACTAAATCACTTGGTCAAGGAGATTGATATGGAACTCTATGAAATCGTTCTAATCGTTTCTTCGATCATTGTTACCCTAATGTGGAGCATGCTGCTCTTACGTATAAGAGCCTATGCGGTATTGGTGTTTTTGCTGATGGTACTAGGTGTAAGCGAAGTGGTCATCTTTTTTGAGGATCATGAGCTCAAATGGCACCTTATTACAACGACATCGTCCGCTCTGGTGGCATTGATCTATGCCATGATAAGAATACGACTCTGTGTAAAAAAGATATACAAGCAAATCGATACTCTGGAAAAAGAGAAAGCGCGCGAATCTGCAAACACAAATGCTCAGATGAACAGTGAGGTGTCCGATGGAACCGAACATCATCTACTGTAGCGATGCATCGTATGACTTAAAAACCAAGGAAGCGGGGCTGGGGATTAAAAACCTCACCACCGGAGTCAGTCACTCGGTAGCACTTACTGCTTCGAGTGTTCAAGAGGCCGAAGAGTTCGCCCTCTTAGAAGCGATCAATCACGCGATACTGCATCGCCACCGCAACTGTATCTTTGTGTATGACAACATCAGCATCGATACGGCGAGTATCGGTGCGTTCTATGCCAATGCGTTTGAGATGATTCAGTTCTTGTGGTGCAAGCGTGACTATCTGGTCGAAGTGGACCGGTTGGCTTCCAACGTCCGTACTTCTGCTTCGAACGTGAGGACGCTGAGCAAGCAGATCCTCTCCCATGCAAAGCAGATCAGTGATGAGGAGCTGGTATCTGCCCTGATGCCGCTGACGCGAGGCGAGACGTATGGATATCTGTGTGCCATCAGTGGCACCGCTCCAATGCATAAACCTTACCCCTCATCGATAAAAGGGGTAAATGAGATGATCGTTTCTCTTTTAATGTATGTCTCCTCAAACCCTTTGAGAGCCAGACTCATCGAGCGGTTTGGATACCTCAGAGGGTACAAAGAGAAACACTACGATGAATTACTCAAAAATGCCCACTTCTCTATGGAGTGGTTTGATGAGGCCAAACATGAGTGCCGCGCACTCCATCGTGCGGCGTAACGATGGTCACGATACTCTATAGGACGCTCAATCATAAAGAGCGTTATTACAGCATACAGCTGCTTCCCACTCTATTTGGAGAAGCACTGGTGATCCGAAGCTACGGGTCGGTGAACAATCATAAACCCACCGGAGAGATCCGTAATGTCTATGAAACGATCCAAGAGGCACACAGCAGTGTCTCCGTATTGCTATCCAAGAAGTATAAACGGGGCTATCGTCTAAAAGGCAAACCGATGACGACAGGGCTTGAAGAAGAAAAGGAGAGATTATGTTAATACTTAAATTGATTGCACTGCTCATAGGGGCGTTTGTGTTATTTCTAATCATGGATCGGTTTAACCGCTTTAGCCGGGATGAAATCGGATACGAATACTTTACCCATGAGCATACGATCGCCATGGTGATCGGATACGCTCTGATCTTAGTGGGGCGGGTTTGGAGTATCGGATCTACCAATGATCCACTTAATGGGATTATCGTGATGCTTATCGGTATCGCGATTATCGCTATGGTGATCAAGAACAATTTCAATAAAACCCCAAGACTCTATGCCATTGCGGGTTCGTTGATGCAGATTGTCATCTATATACCGGTGACGTTCCTGATCATCCCCATAGCGATTATGCTGTTTGGGTTCTTATCCCAAATCAAACCGGTCTATACGATCAATGCACGCGATTAAGTGATGTGGAGTGTACGATTGATCATAACGGTGGGATTTTTTCTCCCCTCATGTGTATTCGCCCTAAATGCTAGATCTATCAGTGATTGGATCAATGCCATTGGGGGATTGCTGCTGGGGTGGATAGCACTTTATGTGATCAAACATCAAGATAAACCCAACGTGAAACGCTTTTTAGAGCGTTTTTAACTCAAAACATAAAACAAATAATCAAAGGAACTTCCATGTCAGAAGCCTTACAGATCATCAACATCATTGTTCTTGCTATAGCAATCGGGTTTGCAATCAATCGCTTAATCAAAAGCGATAGAAAACTGAAAATGAAAAAAGCTCAAGAAGACTCCGAACAAAAGAGATGGGAACGCGCTGCTCATATCGCCGCCAACGATAAAGAGTATACGGCATTCGTCCATGACGTAACAGGCTTAGGAAAAGAGTACGACCCCGATCAATGGTATTTCAAAATGCCCGATTCTGCCCTTAAACACTTAGAAGCGTGTTTCGAAGGTGATGAGCACAAAGTCTATCTGATGCAACGGGCCATTGAACTCTCCATAGAGCACTTTGCGATCGAAATGGCCGATGATGCCGAGTGCGCTAGGATTATCGATGAGAGGGTATATAAAACCACCAAAGAGTTTAAACCTTTGGATATCGATGAACTCAATAAGCGGAGAAAAAGTCTACAGGGTGATAAAAGCAAAAAGGATTAGAGCTCTTCTTGGAAGAAGTCGGTGATGTTACACTCTAAAATATGGGCAAGCTGATAGAGGTGTTTGATATTGAAGTGCTGCTTTTTGAGATAAAGCTCCCCTTGTGATATTAGCCCCGGAGATTTGAGATTCATCGCCAGTGCCAATTGTAGTTGAGTAAGCCCTTTTAGCTCACGGCGTTTTTTAACATTTATTCCGATACGGCGATACAAAGCATCGATGTGTGCATCGCTAATATCTTCAATGTTGTTCAAAGTTTCTCCATAATAGTAATTACTATTCGGAGTGTACTTATGTTATACTATTTAGCTCAAATAGTAATAACTATGTAAGCTAAGTTTTAGCGACGTTATAGAGCGGTAATAAGGTCATAAAAGACTATAGAAAAGGGTAAGTAGAAAAAGAGTTTGAAGCAGAAAAAACAGATTAAAAGGGTGCTGAGTCAGGAAGAAGGTCTTTGACATCCATTTCCCACTCTTTTGCCAAAATGACCAAATGGGCAAGGTTGTAATTGGCTTTAGCCTGTCGAAGTTCAATGCGGGCAATGAAAGAAGTGGAGTTATGCCCCAAAATATTGGCCAGTTTTAACTGGCTGATTCCCCGATCTTTACGGAGATGCTTGATGTGTTCGGTGAGGGTATCGTAGTACGCTTTAACGTCGGGATGCTCTTCTTTAGACATAACCACCATCACTCACTATTAGATGGGTGATTCTAATGGAATCAATCAGCGATAAACAATCACTATTAAGTGAGTGTAAAGAGTTGTGAAGATAAACTCTCCGCGAATAAAAATACATAAATCAGCATAAAAGGATGATACCGATGAAAATACTGTTAAGTATTCTGATCTCAGCGGCAATGTTTGCCAATGAAGTTCAGATAAATGAATCCAATGTTTCCGATGCAGGAATAACTGCTCCCCAAGAACAGCAAACGGTTCAGAATGAAGAGAGCGGAATAACGGCAAAAGATGTGGTTGTCGCAGTAGCGACACCGGTGGTTGTTGCCGGAGCGGTTGTTGCCGCCGTTGTAACCTCGCCAGTATGGCTGGTTAAAAAAATATTTGAATAGGAGATAAGAGAATGAGCATCTATAAATCAATAGCATCGGTAAGTTTGTTGCTGCTTCTGGCAGGATGCAGCAGCACGCCGACACCTGCATTGCCCGAATTCAAAGCAACTAAATTGGATAAAAGTTCAGTATCTAATCTCAAAGAAAATGAAGTCAAACATCTATTCTACCTCACCTTTAACGATCATGTGAGAGCAAATGGCGGATCTCAGTATTTAAAATCAGCTCAATCCAGTCCGTTTTTAGCGGTATCCGGTTCGAATTCAAGTATTGTAGATGCGCGTGACACCTATAATTATTCATATACCTACGGATACTATTACGATCATCCGACCATGAATATTACCGAAGTACAGCAGGGGACATGTCTGTCAAAAAGTTTTTATCCAACTTCGGGAAAAACACGCATTACGGAAAATAATTGTAAAGATTTTACCTCTTTGTATCGTGCCCCAAATGCATTTGAAATACAGGTAGAGTCAGCTCGGAATTTTGTGAAGAACACTTTTCCGGTTCTTTTAAATAATTACAACGCAAATAAACCGCAAGCCGATCAATGCCGATTAAAACGTTCGCAAGAGACAATAGCACTTATAGATAAAACGGGTCTGCTGAATAAGAACTTTCTTAAAACATTACAGCCGGTGATCACTACCGAAGCGTTGATGCCAGCTTCTAAAATAGCGCAAATCCCGTCTGAAAATTTCACCTGCAATGCTCTAAAAGATACGGTGATTGTTGATGTGCCAAATGCAAATAAGAAATATTCCTTTATCTATGACAAAACATTACCGTTAAAAACAGAGTATGCGTCTTTACCAAAAAATTTAACCATCACCGATATTCGATATAACTTCCTTAATGGTTATGAAACGGAAGATAAAATACTCAATGTATCATTCGATCATAAAACAGGGATGACGTCCTATTGGGAAGTGGCGTTTACGAACAAATCCAATGAATTTATCGAGATTCAAGCGAGTGATTTTACATACGGGGGTAAGAAAATACTTTACGTAGCCTCTTCAAAATATCCATTAAGTGTCCCACCAAAATCGACTAAAAATATTGTGTTGGAAGGGTATGCCCACCCACAGACAGTGAAAACGATGAATGATACATACCAGATTATGGTCGCCGTCAAATACAAAAAAGGTTCAAAAGAGCAAACTATACTCAAAAATGAAACGATTAAAATGGAACCATTGAGATAAACATTGTAAAACGTTTTGGATACGTTTAGTGCTGAGCCTCATGAAATTAGGGACTAGTGCTCATGAATATGGAATAAAAAATCTTTTTATTATGACAAGCTCTTTATTCTCTGTGCTGATAGAACTTGTTTATAAAGTTCACCCGGCACTTCATACTCTTTAGCTAACTGTGTAAAACGACTAAAAGCATCAAGAGAGGTATCAATTATTTCATTCGCATGTTTTGCACTTATGCTGCACTTCGATGCAAAGGCCAAAAGATCGTTTCGCTCAAACTGATCTCGTTTACCTGAAAGCGAAATCTGATGCTGCGAGGTCCACTTTCCAAGCGGGTCATAGGCATAGGTCATATCAAATGCAGGTGAGAGCGACCATACTCCACGACGATCCATCATAAAGCCAAAATTTTTGGCATGATCGTCTTGATTGCGCCCGATGATGTTAAAGATCGCACGACGAAACAGCTCATTGAGTTCGTTCTGACCCAAGCCCAGTTCTCGACAGGTCATGACCAACTGCTCGTACGAGTAGACACCCACATGATCTCGATCGAAATGTCGCAAGCCTGCCCAGGAAGCATAGTGCTTTTTGCGCACCTTGCCATCAACTATCTCACGATCAAACCGCTCGATCATAAAATGAAAATCTTCACCGTCGCTAATGTAAGTTGTTGAGGGAATATCGATACCGCACTCTTTGGCAATCAAAGAGTAGATGTATTCGATTCGAGTCATCCCTTTAGGATCTTTGCGATCTTTATCGCTGTTATCATCCGAATCAAACTTCAAAAGCCAATAGCGTTTATCATCACCCGCATCCAAGGTACCGTCATAAAATCTCCCTTGCGCGTCTTGGGCTACCAATGCTTTCGATCTTGCCCCTCCGGCACTTGATCCGACTCGGATAAGGGCTAACATCTCTTCATGCGATGCGGTGGATAATTTGTGATTGAAATCGCTCTTTTCGTGCAACACCATATTGGCCAGTTCATTGAGATGATGAATATTGAGGATTCCTCCATTCATAGCCATGCCATCGTTGGTTGAGGGCTCATATTCGAACGCACCCATGCTTCGTTTGCCGATGTAAGCCAAACGATCAAGGGCGGTAATATCGGATGGGGATAACCCATTATCGGCAAAGAAACGATCGATTAACTTGTTTCCGAATTTATCAGGGAGAGAATCGGCAAATATTCCGGGCAGTCCATGAAAGGTTCGCTGACTGATTGCGGGGTATGAGTGTATCAAGGGAGGATATCTCATCTCTAATGGGGAAAGTTGAATCTCTGAGATTGCAAACTCAGGAGTGTATTCAAACGTCGCTATTTCATTTTGTCCGGGGGCATAACCCAAATATCCTATGGTCTTTCCCCATAAATTTACAGTAATTACCGGTGTAGCCATTATTCATCTCCCCATTGAAAATTGGAGGGTTTGGATTTCTTTTTAGTGATCCGCTTTTTGAGCGGTTTTTCAATTTGTTGTGCAGGGCTGAATGTCTGGGTTGATTCCAAAAGCGAATTAAGTGCATCTAGCTCTCCAAGCCCTCTAAGAATTCGGATAAAACTGGTTAGAGATATCGTCCCCTTGTTAGCACGAAAGCGTTTGAGAGTAGCAAGGTTGGTTCCGCTTTTTTCAACCAATTCGGCATCACTGAATTCTTTTTCACGACGTCTTCGATCAACGCGATATGCGAGTTCTTTGAGTATCTCTTCATCGCTTAAGAGTGAAAAACGCATCAGATCCCTCCAAAATGGTATATAAAATTTATTATAGCACTAAAAAGAGCTTTTATATTTAAAAAATAGAAATAAAGAATCTAAATAGAATTTTAATATAAATAATGCCATATCGATTTAAAATTATTTACAAAATATACACATAGGTATAGTGTCTAATTGGGTTGCAAAAAAATCACAAAAAAAACATATTAAAGATGAAAAACAAAAACAAAAGGATTTACATGCAGCAATTCGAATATTACACCCCATTGGATGTCGCAAGTTTGTTTCGAACAAGCAGAGATATGGGGCAGTTTATCGAGGATATGATCGATACGTTATCGGAGTTAAAAGATAGAAACGCTGGGGATGATTCTTACATCCCGCCGGTGGTTTATTCGCATCAGGGATGGTCGTTTAATTTCGATTATAACTTTATCGTTTCGTGTTTGTCGGCGTGGGTAAATGATAGTGCCGTTGAGGGTGATTTTCGGCTTGTAGATTCTGCGAATGAAAGCGTAATTAAGAACGGTATTTTTCTTGTCGGAGCAATCTTCGAGGACTACTATGGGGTGGCAAGAATTAATAATAGAATTGTTGATTTGAAGAGGTATCGCCATCTAAAAACGCTTGATATGAAAACGCGGTTTTACAACTTGATTGTGATTAAAAACGGTGAGAATTATAAGCGATTTTCAGCGGTACATTTTTCAGCGTCGGAAGTTAAAAATCTGATTGATGCGAATGCGTATTCGATGCTTGTTTCGATTGCTGATAATAGCAAATATGAGCAGGTTGTTTTTGGATATCCGGCATTCAAAGAGTTCGTAAAAACTCAAAGAATTAACCCTGAACCCGTTTTCGGGTGATGGGAAACCCATTATAGTATATATATAAACTCAATATAGTCTAATCATTTAGAGTATATTAGATAATTTAGTCTATATTAGTTTAGGGTGTGTAGAGAGAGTATATAAGAGTTTATAAGGAATAGTTTATAGTAAAAATCCTCATCTTACATTCGCGAGGCAAAAACAAAGGAGAGTGAAAAATGAATGATTCGTCAATATACGTGATGATTGGCTTGATGGTTATGGTTGCCGCATATGTGAAATTTATCGTGCTTCCAAAGCATGCTTAAGAAGTACGATAATACCTCTAAGAATCGTTTAATAGCTGTTTTTAGCCATGAAAACAATTTTTCCATATTGGATTTGTCTAAAGTGTAATTTGCCTCTTACAGGCCTTCTAATGTGTTTATACATTTGAAATGGAGTTAGAATCTAATTTTCTATTTATTTGATCGAATCCTAACGATTCAAGTCCCTTGTCCCATTCATCCAGCATCCTATTGGCAAACGTACTGATCTCCGTATGCTCTTTTGCATAATTGAGCATCTTTTTGGCCGCGCTCTTTGTGGCTTCGGCACAGGTATCGAATATTTCTTCGATCTCTGCCAATGATAGTTTGCATGTCTGCTTACCAAATCCGATATAGGTTTTTTTCTTCCACCATATTTTTCCATCGCTCATACTAAGAGCAGGCAGATCTTCGTTTAAATAGACCGTTGTGCATACGACATCGTAGATGGGTGCCATGGCAGCATCGGTATAATCTTCATCATACAAGATGGCAAAGTTTTTGAGATGGGCATCGCCGTTTCTAAGCATGTGATTTATTACTAGTGCTTTAAATAATGTCCGTAGATTTTCAAGCCTCGATTCGGGAGCTGTAGAAGCCCTCAGAACTTTAGCAAGGTCTTCATAGGAAGCATGGTATTTATCATTGGTCCCTTTGCCTAGAAGTACACACCCATCTTCAAAGCCCAGATAGTTGCCGTCATCTTTTAAATCGAAGCGTTTCATGATAAACATCGATCGGTTTTTTGAGAGCTTAAACTCGGGTGTAGGTAAACCAGCTTGTCGCACCGCTTCCATACAAAAAAACTCGTTAAAGGCAAGTTCAGGGTATTCATCTCCCCACGATTTGACAATATACTCTTCAGTGGTGAGGGTGTTTTTATTATCGATTTGAAGCAATATTTTGGGTTGTACACCTGAAACGCCTGAACGGATAGCGAAGCGATCCATCAATTTCTCAAACAATACGTGGGTATCGTCATGTAAGATTTCATCGAGGGTGATAGGCTCTTCATCATTTGCAGGAAGACCGTATTTAACCCGCCCGATAACATGGGGACCAATCAGCTCCAACAATCCAAGATCATCCATCTGTTTGACCTTCGCAAACCGTTCACGTATCGTCTCTTTCAATGCCCCTTCGGGAAGGTTCATCTCAAATATCGGATGAAGATGGAGAGACCCCCAGCTCTCAGTACGAATCGGCATCGTTACGGAGATGGGAGTAATCGCATCTGGTGTGTAGGTGAAGATATGCTTTTCACCTTCTTTAGCCAGTGTACCGGCTCTTTGGGTGTTGGTATAGATATTAATACGTCTCGCCACGCTGCAACTCCTCTAACGTTAATGGGCGACCTTTTTCTCTAAGGGCCATTTCCAATCCAAATATCTCAAGGACTTCATTTACTTTGGTGATTCCCACTTCATCGATAAATCCATCTTCCATACGACGGTATGTATTGAGGCTTATACCGGCATATTTAGCAGCTTCCGTTTGGTTCCACCCTTTTTTCTTACGCGCATGAACAATGGTTTCGCTTAGATGCATTAGGCTCATTGGTGATCCAAAATATCAATATACTGATAATTATAGCGATAAATTCTAAATAAATATCAATATATTAATAATTATTGAGAAAATTTTGTGAAGAGTATGATTATGAGTGATGTTGATGCCTTCAAATTTTTTAGTGAAGGAAATCTCGTTATTGTATTATATATAAGCTATATAGTCTAATCATTTAGAGTATATTAGATAATTTAGTCTATATTAGTTTAGGGTGTGTAGAGAGAGTATATAAGAGTTTATAAGGAATAGTTTATAGTAAAAATCCTCATCTTACATTCGCGCGTGCACGCGCATGAGAAATTTCAAAAAAGAGTTTGGTTGTAATTTTTAGATCGTATTGGTCATTTTTAAATGTGCTTTACAGAATAGGTTCAAGTAGATAGCCGTAAAAATTGCATAATATAGCCTTAAATCGCAAAAAAACATTTTTTGATATTCTGATATACCTGAGCATATTTTCGTCGTTATACGGCTTTGTAATCGTTTTTAGGAGTTCTTAAATTAGTAATAATCAAGTGGCATTGAAGGATTATGAAAGATAATCACACCAAATATGGTATGATTAATTCACGAATTCAACCCACTAAAGTCAAATCAATTTACTAAAAGGCAATAAAGAGCATGAAACGCTGGATATGGGAACAAGAAGCTTATCCCCATTTTACCTACGATCTAAACCGCCTTGAGCGATTGATTCAAGAGGTATCGTTAGAGCAGGGGTACTTAATTGCCATGACTCAAACGATGGACAGTGATAACATTGCCCAGCGTCAGCTCGAAGCCCTTATCAGTGAAGCGATCAGCACCTCTGCGATCGAAGGGGAAATTCTCAACCGTGACAGTGTCAAAGCCTCCATCGCTCGAAAGCTCGGACTCTCCAGTATCGATTCCTCAAAACGTGATGAGAGTACTGATTATCTGATTGAGATTCTCATCGATGCCAATACGAACTATGATCAGTCTTTAACACTGGAGCGATTATTTGGATGGCATAACGCTCTTTTTCCACGAGGATACAGCGGTTTATCAAAAATCAATGTTGCAACATTTCGAGGCGAAGAGCCGATGGAGGTCATCGGAGGAGCGGCAGGTAAAGAGAAAACCTACTATGTAGCACCTCCGCGATCCATTCTCGAAGATGAGATGGAGAGATACCTGCAATGGTTCAATACCACACAGCCAAGTTTAATCAAAGCGTGTATTGCCCATCTGTGGTTTGTGATCATCCATCCGTTCGATGATGGTAACGGAAGAATAGGGCGGGCAATCACTGATCTGGTTTTATCCAAGATCGAGAAATCGAGCATCTCACGGCTTTATTCGATGTCCAGTGCTATTAACAATGATCGTAACGGCTACTACCATGCGTTAGAAAAAACGACGGGGTATGTTCACAAAGAATCAAACCATCTCGATATCACCCAGTGGTGTGAATGGTTTCTCACAACCTTGCATACCGCACTTATCGATACCAAGAAAAAGCTGAACTATATTGTTCAAAAAACAGCGTTTTGGGATAAGTACCGAGAGTATGGTCTTAATCCACGACAAACCAAAGTACTCAATAAAATTCTTGATACGGGAGCTGAGAATTTTCAAGGCTCATTGAGTAAAAAGAAATACATGACGATCACCGATACTGCATCGACAACTGCATCTAGAGATATTACCCAGCTTCTTGAAATCGGATGTATCCGACAGATTGAGGGGACCAATGGACGCAATGTACGTTATGAGATCGTGATAGAAAATTAAACAACCCCTTTTTTACTTCGAGGTATGTGTTAAAGTACCATGATTGTGAAAGATGACATGTATCAAGCGAACAAAATTTTCAGGAAAATATACTATTTTTTCTGAAAATTTATCAAGTAAAAAGCACTACACCTTCTGAAAATAGCGGGTCTCTCCATTGACCTTGGCACTGAACCCATCGGAGGCAATGTTGATTTGATGCATCATCAGATCAAAGTGTTTGGATGGGTTCTCATATACGTTCATTGCAATACTGTGATCAAAGTGTATACGGTAATCGGCATGAAGTTCTTGTGAGGAGTGAGGGTGTATAAATCTTGCTTTTGCCTCGGGCAAGAAAAGGAGTATGAATCCCGTTTTAGAGCATTGGAACTGTTGGTTGCACAATTGAGAATCGATACGTGGTGAAATCTTTTCTTGAGTGAGGGCAGAGCGATCAGAATGAGTTATTTCCTCACTCATTAACGGAGTCGTACCCAATAATCCGGTAGTAATCAGAGCGGTGGCTAAAAATCGTTTGGATTTATCGTGATATTTATACATTCATTATTCTCCTGATACATAATCAAACAGATTGAAGACATTGTAGAGGTGAATAATAAATGAATGCTAACTACATAATAAACTATCGAATGAAATTATGAAAAGCGGCTTCACGGTCTGATTTAGAGAGCTTTATAAATTCGTACACTTTGACGCTTTTGCAATAATGTGTTCTACCGCTTCTTTTACCCAAGCAGAGCGATTTTTAGCGGCGGATTTAAGATCCGTAATCTCTTTTTCATTTAACGTTTGAGCAATTTTTGATTGGATAGATTCATCAAATGCTTCATTTTTCCCTAGATACTCTATTGCACTAAGATAGATGCCGGCTCTCTTACCGCGTCCGGAGAGTTTTTTTTCCGATACTTTACGAAATTCGATTGTTGATTTTCCAATAACAATATCACCGATTTGCTTTTCAGTTAAATAGACCTGTTTCATAGGGATTTGCGTAGTCAATCCCAATTGATAAAGAGCATTCGCCCCATCAGGGAGAAATTTAGTTCTCATCATACGGCTAAGTGCATTGACAATATCCGAATGAGCAGGGGGAACTTCTCCCCAACGGCATATTTCGGGTTTATAATACAAACCTCTACGAATACGACGTATTTCTCCTACTTCAAATAGGCGTGATAGTATCCGTTCAATAGTAGCTTCATTTCCTAAGGAAAAGAAATCAACATGGGTGAATACGTATCCAGCTTTGTGCGAAGCAATGGTGTTTCTAATATGTTGAGTTAGTGAGTTTTGCATTTATATTGTCTGTAAATAATAAATAAATTAAAGACATTATGACATAATATTATTGCATACACATACTAATTTGAGAACTGGAATTCGACAAGTTGTGATTTTACAGTCAGAAAACCTATGAAATATACAATTCGTATACTACTAATACACCTACTTATGGGAATAAGCATTAAATAGCTGGTTGTGTCGGAAAACACTTATTTTTCGTAGTATAAATCTAAAACAGCTAACGTTAAACAACCATTATATAATTTATAATGTTACTTTTTGTAAGACATTAGAATAATTATTTACTGTTTATTTAAAATATCACTTTTCTAAGAAACACTTAGTTATTATAAATTTCTTAAATATTTGTAATAATGATGTACTTTATGAAACTACCTGTAATCCTCCTCTTTAGTACCCTAAGTTTGTTATGTGCCCGTGAGATCACGTTTTCCGAAATCAAACAAAGCGCTTTGGATCACTCACAGCGTTTAACCCTTCGTTTCATCGATGTAAAAATCGAAGAAGCCCGTTTAGATAGCATCTATTCAACCCTCTATCCTCAGCTTTCCCTTGGTTACAGCGGCGAGTATAACCACAACCTCGATCCCTCGGTATCGGGGAGTATTTCAGTTGGAGATGCGACGATCAATTCTACTGTACCGTATGAGCATTCGGTATCACTGCGTCTTAACTATGAACTCTATCATTTCGGTACCACTATGAAACAGATCGAAGTGGGTGAGAAAGAGATTGCGGTAAAACGTTTAGAGCAATGCAGCGAAGAAGTGAAACTCTACCGTGAACTACTCGAACACTATAGCCGTGCCCAGAAAGCCCAAAGTGAAAAAAGTTTTAAATCCCGAATGCTCACCCTACGTCAAGAACTTTACAATCTCAAACAGCGTCTTCATGCCGCCGGAAAAGAATCCCGCGTCTCGGTTGGGGATGAAGCGATCCGTCTTATCGATTTGGAACGTGATATTGAGCGCTCTACTATGGAGTTCGAAGAGAACATTATTGCCCTCTCGCAAAAATCCCATATCGATCTGAGCAGTACCGATACGCAGCTCCTCCCTTTGGAAGTGAATTCGGCAACTCCAGCCGATTTCTCCTTTTTCCATACTCCCCAAGCACGTAGCTATGAAGAAAAAATAGCCCAAAAACAATCCGAAATCTCGATGTTGAATCACAGCCAACTCCCTGTTATCTCACTCTATTCATCGTACTATCTCTATGGATCGGATCAGGATAACTTTTCACGCGGATTCGAGGATATCCGTGCCAACAGTTGGAACGCCGGGGTGAGTCTACGATGGGCTCTGTTCGAGGGGTTCAAATACAATAGCGAATCCGAACGGCTCAAACTCGAACTCTCCCGAATCCGCGAAGAGTCCGAACTTGCCAAGCGGGAGTTCGATTACGAAACCCGCACCCGACATGAAAAACTAAACCGCCTATCCATGCTCACTAAAAACGAAACCGAAGCGCTGAACGAAACCGCCTCCAAACTCACGATGACCCAAAGACTGAGAGTACAGGGTGAAGCAGACGCGGTGAGTGAAGTGAGTGTAAAACTGGAAAGCTTGGAGAGAGAATTGACATTGGAATCGGAAAAGATACAACACGCGTATGAAGCGGAAGCGTTGAAATTACAACATAGGGGGGTGGATCAATGCAGAAAATAGTAATGAGATGGATAAAAGGGAATGAGAAGGTGAATTGCGAAGCAAGAGAGACCACCCTGGGGTGCGGTTTCGTCGTACTGGATCGCAACGGTAACGGCACTATCGATAACGGCGGAGAACTCTTCGGAGATCAAACGAGTGTAAACGGTGCAAAAGCGTCTGATGGGTTTAGTGCTCTGAGTGCGGAAGACACTGACCATGACGGAACTTTTGACGCAGATGATGCAAACTATACCAATGTGAGAGTATGGCAAGATACCAATAGCGATGGAATATCCCAAACCACAGAACTCCATACCCTCACCGAATTGGGAATAGCCTCTATCAACCTAACCTCCACCGCAACCAATACCGTAACAAACGGTAATACCCAGAGCGCTACAGGTACGTATACCCGTACAGACGGCACAACAGATGAAGCAGGTAATCTCAACTTCTCCCAAAACCCTTTTTACAGTGAGTTTACCGATCCTCTTCCACTGACCGATACGGTATTGGCTCTTCCTGATATGCAGGGGAGCGGGATGGTGCGTGACCTGCGCGAGGCATCTACCCTCTCGGCGGGATTGACGAGTGCACTGCAAACAATGAGTGTGAATAATCAGAACTTCAAGAATACAAGGAGAGTGGCATAAATGAACTTTTTAAAATGGCTAATGAATATTTTATTCGGGTGGATACTCTATGTACCAAAAAAGATTATGCAAGAAATAGAAAAATATTTCTCATTTAAAGCTATGAGTTTGAATTATGTTAAAGAGTTTTTAGTAATGCCTAAACAAGGAAACGGTCCATTACCTATACAAAGTACGAATTTAGACATCATTCTGTCAGCAACGATATTTGTTATATTAGCAGTTTTAATCAATGAAAACTTCATAGCTTCGTGCCTGAGATGTCAAACTTTTATAGATTTTATGAGTACATATGTTACGAGTATGACAGAAATGTCGCACCATCATACCATGCCGCAGATTGTGCTATTTGAACTATCGTTTGCCTATACGATTTTGCCATTGTATATTTTGATATTTTTATTCCGAAATCGAAACATCAGATACGACACGGTTGATACTTCAAGTACCCAGTTTATTCGCGGATATTTTTTGCTTTTTGCTTTTTTATGTTTTATGACATATATCAGCTTTCACGCCGCAGTTTTGTTTTTATTCTTCCCTGAGCATCAATCTCAGAGATTGCTCGATTTGATTATTCAGACAAAAATTGGATTAAGCTTATGGATTTGGTTATTAACATATCTTACATCAAAATCTTTTGCTGTATGGCTTTTAATGAACGTGGCAATTGTAAAAAAGATTAATCATGAGGACATAAAAAATGAAGCGTAATAGTACTAAAAAATCAAATAATGGGGGATTTCTATGGGAGTAATAACAGTTGTAGTGAAGACGTACAAAGATGGGCAAATGGGTTATAACTCGTATAAGTTAGTAGCAACAGATGATCAAGGTAGAGAATCGGCTGGTTTAATAGGTAATTTACTTGGAGGTGGAATTGGTGGTTTTTTAGGATTAACTATAGGTGGAGTATATGGTGCAGTATTGGATGAACCTGTTGCAGGTGCAGCAGCAGGATTTGTCGCAGGTGATTATTATGGTGGTAATTATGGTGAAGATTTAGGCAAAGCAATTTACGATAGCTTTCAAAAACAATATGACACTATGTCTGAAGCAGAAAAACAAGCATTAAGAGATAAAGGGTTTCTTTTTCCTTTCGATTCACATAAAAATAATCCTCCTTTTCCTATCAATCCTGATGTGAATGATAATTATAAGCGTGGTAAAAACTGGATTGCCCCCCGCATCGATCCCCTCGTCCTAGACCTCGACGGAGACGGTATCGAAACATTGGGTGTCAACGCTACGACCCATGTGGTATTCGACTATGACGGAGATGGAGTAAAAACGGGTACGGGATGGATTGCAGGAGATGATGGGTTTGTCGTACTGGATCGTAATGGTAACGGCGTAATCGATAACGGCGGAGAACTCTTCGGAGATCAAACGAGTGTAAACGGTGCAAAAGCGTCTGATGGGTTTAGTGCTCTGAGTGCGGAAGACACTGACCATGACGGAACTTTTGACGCAGATGATGCAAACTATACCAATGTGAGAGTATGGCAAGATACCAATAGCGATGGAATATCCCAAACCACAGAACTCCATACCCTCACCGAATTGGGAATAGCCTCTATCAACCTAACCTCCACCGCAACCAATACCGCAACAAACGGTAATACCCAGAACGCTACAGGTAACTATACGAAAACTGACGGCACAACAGGCGAAGCAGGTAATCTCAACTTCGATCAAAACTCTTTTTATCGTGAATTTACCGATCCACTTCCACTGACTGACACCGCATTGGCTCTGCCCGATATGCAGGGGAGCGGGATGGTGCGTGACCTGCGTGAAGCTTCGACTCTTTCAGCCGGTATAACCACTACTCTGCAATCGATGAGTACTTATGAAACTCATGATCAAATGATGGCGAAGATCGATACGCTACTGTCTCAGTGGGCAGAGACGTCGAGTATGGCGACGAGTGTGCAACTGGCGGCGAGTAATCATGATGTATTAGTGTATGTTCCAACACAGAGCAGTGAGGATTTTAATCTCTACTATAAAATGAATGTCGATTCTGCATCAAACGGCGAGGAGGGGGTTCACCTCGTTATCTATACTGAAGAGGAACAGTCCCGGTACCAATACTTGCTAGCCGAACAGGCCCGTATCACGAGAATTATTAGTATCTTAGAGCGTTTCAATGCTGAAACCTTCGTCAGAATTGAAGATGATAAAGCTACGGGTGGAACCGGTACGATAAGTATGACGGTAAAAGATTCTGGAGATAGTAGCGGCAGTGGTGCATTTTTATCATTTGATCCACGAGTGTTTGTTGGATTATCTGCGGCACAAGTAAGCTTTTTAGATCAGAGCTACGCGGCACTCAAACAATCGGTTTATGACGGGTTAGTATTGCAGACACGTCTTAGCGGGTATATGGATGCAATTAATTTGACTATTACAGAATATGGTATCGGTATTGATATTAGCGGTGTTATTGCATTGCTTGATGAGCGAAAAAATACAAATATAATTAATATAATAATTGATTGTGCAGAATTAAATAAATATATGAGTAGTAATCTAGCTGCAATAGATCCAACCGCAACTGTCATGCTGGATACATGGTTTAAGAGCTTGGAGAATGAAGAAATTTCCGTCACTGCAAGTGAGCAACAACTTATTAATACGGTAATTGGGTCATCTTATCAAATAGGAATGGATACTAACGATATTTTGACAACAGGTGCAAGAGATGACATCGTATTAGGTTTAAGTGGCAACGACACGATCAATGCTGGTGGAGGCGATGATACCGTTTACGGACAGACGGGTGATGACGTATTGTACGGGAATAGCGGGACGGATGTTCTTGATGGTGGCGAAGGAAACGATACCATCATTGCTGATGACGATGGGTACTACTATGACGATGCTGCGTATGCAGATACCTTGATCGGCGGTAAAGGGGATGATACACTAAAAGGCAGTGCCGGAAACGATATCTATGTGTTCAATATAGGAGATGGCGTCGATACGGTTTACGACTATGATTATTTCGGTTATTACAATAGTAATAACTATTACAACGCCGGAAACGATACCATTCAATTCGGGGAGGGGATTAGTGCGAATGATCTATCCTTTTATGCGAGCGGGAATAATCTGATCATCCAATATTCCGCGAGTGACAAGATTACGATTAAGGACTGGTACAACGCCAATAATAGTATCGAAAATATTAAACTCTCTGACGGGACGATGGTAACAATACCAAAAATCACAGTACTGACCAGTGATAATGCAGATGTATTTATTCAGGCTACTGGACAGCAGTATATCGTTGACGCTCAAGGAGGAAACGATCAGATCACAACGGGATCGGGTAATGATACGATTAGCGGTGGAGAAGGCGATGATATAATTAATGCTGGTGACAGTACGAACACAGTATCCGGCGGTATCGGTAATGATACAATTACCAGTGGAAGCGGAGTTGATATACTTGATGGCGGAGAGGGCAACGACACGATCAATGCTGGTGGAGGCGATGATACCGTTTACGGACAGACGGGTGATGACGTATTGTACGGGAATAGCGGGACGGATGTTCTTGATGGTGGCGAAGGAAACGATACCATCATTGCTGATGACGATGGGTACTACTATGACGATGCTGCGTATGCAGATACCTTGATCGGCGGTAAAGGGGATGATACACTAAAAGGCAGTGCCGGAAACGATATCTATGTGTTCAATATAGGAGATGGCGTCGATACGGTTTACGACTATGATTATTTCGGTTATTACAATAGTAATAACTATTACAACGCCGGAAACGATACCATTCAATTCGGGGAGGGGATTAGTGCGAATGATCTATCCTTTTATGCGAGCGGGAATAATCTGATCATCCAATATTCCGCGAGTGACAAGATTACGATTAAGGACTGGTACAACGCCAATAATAGTATCGAAAATATTAAACTCTCTGACGGGACAAATTATGTTTTAAATACGTGGACAATAGGGACAGTTGGAAACGATACCATATCCGGAAGCAGTAAAATGTATGGTGGATTAGGTGATGATACATATATCATTGACTCTATCGAAGATAGTGTTGTTGAACATCTGAATGAAGGAATGGATACCGTACAATCTAGTGTAACATTTACATTGGGTGTAAATATTGAAAATCTCACGCTCATGGGAACCGGAGTAATTAATGGTTATGGGAACACACTCAACAACACTTTGATTGGAAATAGTACTAATAATACATTAGACGGTAAATCAGGAACTGATACAATGAGTGGCGGTGCTGGCAATGATACATATATCGTTGAAAACACTGGAGATAATGTTATCGAAAACTTGAACGAGGGGAGTGATCGTGTAAATGCTTCGATTAGTTATGTATTAGGAGCTAATATTGAAAATCTCCAATTAACCGGAACTGCAAATAATAATGGAATGGGAAATGAGCTGAATAATACTATTTATGCTAATAATGGAAACAATATTCTCGATGGAGCTAACGGAACGGATACATTATCGTATGCTTATGCAACAGCTGGGGTTAATGCTAACATTGGTATCACCGCTTCGCAAAACACCATTGGCTCAGGACTTGATACTATTCTTAATTTTGAAAACCTGATTGGAAGTAATTATGATGATACTCTGATTGGAAACAGTTTCGCGAACTCAATAATTGGTGGCATCGGTGCCGACATAATGTTTGGAGGCGGTGGCAATGATGCTTATTATATTGATAATATTGGGGATCAGGCTTTTGAAACAGTAAGTTATACAGATACAACAAATGCTGGTGGGTCTGATACAGTAGTATCAACGGTCAGCTATACATTAGGTAGTTATATTGAAAATTTGAGACTAAATGGAAATGGCGCTATTAATGGGACTGGAAATACGCTAAACAATGTTATTTATACGAATAGCGGAAATAATATTTTAGACGGAGGTAGTGGAGCGGATACAGTATCGTATGCTTATTCGACAGCTGGGGTGAATGTTGATCTTAGTATCACCGCTTCACAAAACACCATTGGTTCAGGACTTGATACTATTATTAATTTTGAAAATCTTTACGGAAGCCAATATAACGATACGCTTTATGGTAATAGCTTAAGTAATACACTTTATGGGGATAAAGGTAATGATTCTCTAAACGGAGGTGCTGGGAATGATACCTATATTTTTAATTCCGGCAATAGATTAGATACGATAAACGATACGAATGGTACGCTCAATGCAGGTATTGATACGGTTAAATTTGGTACAGGAATTACTAAATCATCGGTTTCTCTATTCCAATCAGGAGCGAATTTATTGCTTTCTTATGGAAGTGGTGATGTAGTAACCATTGCTAATCAATCCACTACTAATAATGCCATTGAAAAATTTGCGCTTAGCGACGGCAATTATCTGACATCTAATGATATTAACGTCATTATTCAATCGATGAATGCCTATGCATCGTCCCATGATATCGCTATCGACTCTATCGATACGGTCAAAGCCAATCAAGATCTAATGAACATCGTCGCGGGAGCATGGCATAAATGATATACGTATCCCTTAATGTGAGGGGTATGGCATGCACTCCGCGCTAACCGCCCTCGAAGTTGCAGGTAAACTCAACCGCATCGCCATCGATACCCGCGTCATCATCAAAGAGTACGCCCTAAGCGAGCATGAACCTTCCATCGAAGAGCTGACCCGTATCGCAACGTCGCAGGGATTCCGTGCGGGGATTAAAAAGCTCTCCATTGAAAAGCTCATCGAGTCTTACCCCATGCCGATCATCGTCCAAAAGATGGATGGCAGCTATATGAGCATTATCCAAGCCAATAGCGAGAAACAAGAGCTTTTGGTATT
The DNA here is from genome assembly GCF_028688295.1 of Sulfuricurvum sp. Classification (GTDB taxonomy): domain Bacteria; phylum Campylobacterota; class Campylobacteria; order Campylobacterales; family Sulfurimonadaceae; genus Sulfuricurvum. The sequence continues at coordinate 20,154 of NZ_JAQTYM010000014.1, read as the reverse complement.
CGACATCACCCGTAAAGAGCCTTATATTATCTCCTATGAGGATTGTGCCGCTCAGAGTTCGGGTAAAAGCATTGTCCTCAAGCACCGCATATTAAGTCAGGATGCCCGTTTCGGATTCGGGTGGTTTTTTCGAGCGATCATGAAATATAAAAAGGTGATGGCGGAGGTGTTGATCGCCTCATTCGTCCTCCAGCTATTCGGACTCGTCGCACCGCTCTTTACTCAGGTGATACTTGATAAGGTTCTCGTACACCGCTCTATGAGCACCCTCGATGTTCTCGCGATTGCCTTTATCGCCGTAGCGGTGTTCGAGCTGATCCTTAATCTGATACGCAGCTACATCTTTGCCCATACTACTTCCAAAATCGATGCCAAACTGGGAGCAAAACTGTTTCATCATCTCCTCGCATTGCCGTTTGTCTATTTCGAGAAGCGTAAAGTAGGGAATATCATCGCCCGTGTCCGTGAACTCGATCAGATAAGGGAGTTCATCGCCAACAAATCGGTCACTCTTATCCTCGATGTTCTCTTCTCCGTCGTCTTTGTCGCGGTGATGCTCCTCTACAGTGTCAAACTTACCCTCATCGTGTTGGGATTCGTTACCGTTATCGCCATCCTCTATCTCATTATCACCCCTGAGCTTCGCCGACGGCTGGAAGAGAAGTTTCAGATGGGGGCGCAAAGCAACGCCTATCTTGTCGAAGCGGTGACCGGAGTGCAAACAGTCAAATCTCTCGCACTGGAGGGTTCGATGCAGCGCAAGTGGGAAGATTACCTCGCTCGCTACGTCAACTCAGGATTTCAGCTCTCCAACCTCTCGAACATCCTCGGAGGGGTGAGCGGAGCGTTACAGAAGCTCATGACGATAGCGATGCTCTATATGGGGGTAACGTTGGTACTGGAGGGTAAACTCAGTGTCGGACAGCTCATCGCGTTTCAGATGTTCGCGGGACAATTTACCGGACCCGTGTTGCGACTGGTGAACCTATGGAACGAGTTTCAACAAACGCTTCTCTCTGTCGATAGGTTAGGTGACATCCTCAACACCCCTACAGAGCAGACTAATGACAAAGCGATCACTCTCCCTAAAATCGATGGGAGTGTGAATTTCGATAATATCGTCTTCTCCTACGCTCCCGATTCTCCTGCCGTACTCAACGGTATCAGTGCCGAAATCCCTATGGGAAGCAGTGTAGGGCTAGTCGGGCGAAGCGGCAGCGGTAAGAGTACCATCACCAAACTCATCCAGCGTCTCTATATCCCTAGCAGCGGAACGATCTACATCGATGGAGTAGACATCCGCCACATGAACCCCAAATGGCTCCGTAACAATATCGGCGTAGTACTCCAAGAGAACTACCTCTTTAGCGGAACAATCAAAGAGAACATTGCCCTAAGTCGTCCCGATGCACCGATGGAGCATATCATCGCGGCTTCGCGTATGGCGGGAGCCGATGAATTTATCGCCGAGCTCTCCGAGGGGTACGATACCCAAGTAGGTGAACGTGGTGCCGCACTCTCCGGCGGTCAGCGTCAGAGAATCGCTATCGCCCGCGCCCTTATCACCAACCCCCGCATCCTCATATTTGACGAAGCGACCTCGGCACTGGACTATGAATCCGAACGTATTATTCAAAACAACCTAAACACCATTAAAACAGGACGTACCATGTTCATCGTCGCTCACCGACTTAGTACCGTCAAAGATTGCGACATCATCATCGTAATGGACAAAGGGCACATCGTAGAACGGGGAAGCCATGAAGAGCTGATGCGATTACAAGGCTATTACTACAAACTTACTACTCAACAAGGGTTATAAACATAATGGGACTATTTCATACCAAAGACAAACACGAATTTACCCCGCTCCTCGTCGAGATCGAAGATCGTCCTACCTCTCCACTAGGAAGAGGTCTGCTTTATGCCATTCTAGCGTTTATGGTGATTGGTCTATTATGGCTCTTTCTTGCCAAGATCGACGTGGTGGTGAGCGCACGGGGCAAAGTCGTCCCAGAGGGGGAGATCAAAACCCTCCAGCCGATCGAATCGGGCTCTATCAGTGCCATCCGTGTCCGTGAGGGGCAAGCGGTCAAAAAAGGGGATGTTCTCATCGAGATCGACCCCTCCGTCACCGTTACCGATCTGGAGTCTAAACAAAAGAACCTCTCCCTCCTCGAACTGGAGATCGATAGGCTAAACGCATTGGTGAGTGATAAACCCTTTATCCCCAACTCCATCTGCACTGACACTGCCGCCATTGCTACCCAACAGCTCGCCTATCTCTCCGCTAAAAGTGCATATGAGCAGCAACGTATGGTGATTGAGCAGCAAATCCTCCAAACCCGCTCCCAAAGTGACGCTTCTCGTAGCGATCTCTCCCGCCTAGGACAGCTCCTGAGCAATGCAAAAGAGCGTGAAGCACGTCTCAAAGAGGTACTCGACATTATTGCTAAACGTGATTATGTCGAAGCACAGAACCAGCGGATCGAATACCAAGAACAATATCGGATGAAAGAGCACGCCATCACTCAATCCAATTCCCATATCCGAGAACTGCAAGAACAGCTCCATCTCATCACCCAAGAGTACCGAAGCAAACTACTCGCCGAACTTACCCAAAAGTCCAAAGAAGCGACCGCACTACGCACCGAAGTAGAGACGACCCTCTTTCGTAACGCCAAACAAAGCATTACTTCTCCTGTAGATGGCTACGTCGGCAAGCTCCTCATCACTACCGTCGGCGGTGTCGTTACACCGGCTGAGAAACTCATCACCATCATCCCCAAAAATGCTCCGTTGCTGATCAAAGCGACTGTACAAAACCAAGACATCGGATTTATCGCCAAAGCGATGGAAGCAGAGGTAAAAATAGATACCTACGATTTCCAAAAATACGGTCTGATTCACGGAAACGTCAAACACATCGCTGATGATGCCATAGAGGATGAGAAACTGGGACCCGTCTATGAGATCAGTATCACTCCGACCAACACGACTCTGAAAGGAGAAGGTAAAACTCTCCCTATCCATGCAGGGATGAGTGTTACGGCAGAGCTAAAAGTGGGTAAACGCCGCGTCATAGAGTTCTTTATTTATCCGATGATCAAATATCTTGATGAGGGGTTGAGTGTGAGATGAAGCAAAAAACAGTACTCGTAATGCTCAGTGGAGGGCTAGACTCTTGCTATATGCTTTATTATTATCTGACTCAAACTGATTATGCGATCCACGCCCACCATATTTCGTTACGCTATCCCAGTGAACCGCGATGGGAAGAGGAAGATACAGCAAGCCGTAAAATCGTAGAGTACTGCCGTAGCATCCGAGCGTTTGATTACAGTGAATCACGTTGTGACATAGGATTTAAACACTATGTAGGACGTGACAGTGATACACAGCTTTTGATGGCGGCGAAAGTAGCCCCCAATTTGCGAGGAGAAGTCCATCTTGCCATCGGATGGGAAAAAAGTGATTTTGAATTGGAAGTGAATCGACAACGTGCAAAAAATCATGTTACTGAAAACTTATGGAATGCACTGTGTGACAGTATAGATTATCCTCTGGGAGAACATATTAGTCGAAAGATTCTTTTTCCCCTCATAGAGATGGATCTTGATAAATCTCAGATGATTGCTGCGTTACCCGATGAATTGGTTGATATGACATGGTCATGTCGAAGACCACAAAAAGATGAACACGGGGTTATCTATTACTGCGGAATATGTAAACCATGTCAAACAATTCGTGCAGCGAGAGAAATAGTATGACTATATCCATTGTCGTCCCGTTTTATAATCCGCCTCTTCATCTCTTTGCCGAGTGTCTACGTGCACTTAAAAAGCTAAGCCCCTACGAGGTGATTCTCGTCGATGATTGCTCTTCAGATAGCCTAGCGGTTCAGATGGCAAAAACATCAGGTTTTAAGTATCTAAAGACCCCTTACCAATCCGGACACGACGGGTTACCTCATAATATTGGTGTCAAAGCGGCAAGCGGAGAGTACATCTGCCGTGTTGATGCGGATGATGTGTTATTGGAGTTACCTGAAAAGATCGAAACCGATATCTATTTCGGACGGCTGAATCGTGTCAAGGCTCCTGTTGATTTAACCGTAGACGAACTTATTCTTGCCCCGCGAGCTATCTGCAATGCCCTGATCACCAAAAAAGAGATATGGCTCAAATATCCATCGGCAGAAGATAAAAATGTCTATGGAGATGTCCTATTTACTCTGAGAGCCTTGCACAACCAACACACGCATAGCGTTCATCCGAGTGTCAACTATATCTATCACAAACATCCCGCTTCGATCCAAAATTCTAAACCGTTGTTTCATCATAGGATGAGACATGTTCAGACGATAGCAAGATTTTGCCAGTTGGAGCAGATTGATCCGCAACAATCTATCCGCTATTTGGAGATGGCAATGCTAAATGCACGGTATGGGAGCGGGAGCTTGAAACTACACAAGCAACATCATCATCCCTCTTCAAACGGAAGAGATACTTCATGAACAGAAATAAAAATATAGATTGTAGATATAAAAAAGAAGATAAAAAGGAGTAAAAAATGGTGATTTATGATCAAGTTTGGATTGGCGAATTAGGTGTCAAATCCATAAACCTAGACTATACCCAAACCACAGACTACGAAGAACAAAACCGTATCTTCCAAACCTCTAGCTTTACCACCACCGACGGTACTACCCAAAGCATCAACGACGTATGGTTTAAATCTAAAATCCAACAAAAGGCAGCTTAAATGGAACAAGAAACACTTCAAACTCAACAGCTCAAAAAAAGGAAGTTGCCCAAATGGTTGATAGCTCTTATTGTCACTCCTTTAGTAATTATCGCTATTCACTTCCACTTTTACCCAGCACTTAAAAAAGAGTTTCATGCCGACCAATCGGTCAATCCCGAAGCAACTTCGTATTTTCTGCATGCTAGCACTGTTTATATTGTTTGGATAGGTCTACCGCATGAATTTTTGTCTATCGACTATGACAGTCCACTACTTAAGCCATTTCTATTATTACGAGATTATCTCTTTGAAAAAGGGGAAGCTAGCATGCCTCCTGATAATGCCGAAGATGCTATGTGGTGGCTTCAAAATTACGGTCGAATGTATGGTTTTAGTGTTGAGATGAGAAAAGATGAAAGTATGGTGATTGAAACGCTAGATAAACCGACACAACGTGCTATTCGTGAGAAAATGTATACCTATATCATTAAGCTAGATAAATATGGAATTAAGGGAGTTAAATCAGAAAAACTTGCGCATTCACCAGCAATTTTAATGACATATTTAATTCAAGGGTATTGTAATAATATTGAAAAAATGTATGATGGAGACAGCAATGATCAGCAATTTGAAAATTTTTATACAGATACCAATACATTTTCTAAACTTATTAAAATCTATAGTGCTTATGATAATAGTTTAAAAAAATATTCTTTTACAAATATCGATAGACCGTCTGAATATAACAAACAGCACTTGTTGGGAATGACTATTTGGTCATTAATTTATAATGTAAATATTCCAAAGATATTATGTGATAGTCCTGAACTGACGGAATATTTGAGACTAACAAGTTCATTATATAGTTGGGCAAGTCATCCTGAACAGATAAAAGATGACGATTTACAGCGTATTGCTCATGCCTTTATGAAGGAATCCCCAAGAATACCTCAAAAACTTCCATCAGCTATTATAGAAGCAGTATCTAATGAATGTAAGCTAAATGATCTAAATCGAAATTTAATCAAAACTATCCAAGGAGTTAACAATGGCAGATAGCAATACAACAATGGCGGAACACCTCAAATTTGTACAAAAAGAAGTTTGTGACGCTGCAACAGCTGCAGATATTCTTCAAAAAACAAAAGGTGCCAGTGGGTATGTAATCACTATGGGAATATGCGATACTAGTGGAAATACTATATTTGCCACAGATGTGGTATATAAACATAAAGAAGATCCTGATGGAAAAACACGTATATATGCTGAAATAGCTGGTCAGGTTGTTGGAGCAGCAGTATTTGCTTACGGGGTTCAACAAACAATTGGTATTACTTTAGCAGCAACTGTTGCCACTGCCATTCTTACTAAAAATCCAGCGTTGATTTATGGAGCACTTACTTTTGGACTTGCTTCTGGCTATGCAGTAACAAAAACGACTTCAGAGTATGCTCAAACTTTAACGACAAAAGCAATTGAAGGATTATTTATTCATGAAAACACAAATAAACTAGCTTCATTTGTAGATTCAGGTCAGGTTTTCAGCCACAATTCAACCACCAAAAAAGCCACTATTTCTGAGAATGCAGATGTACAAGGGTTAACCGATATTACCCTGAAAAAGACAAATGCCCAACAACTCACCATCGGCACCCGAGTTCTCGACATCCGCAACCTCTCCGAGATCGAACTACGAAATGCAGTAAGCCATATCGACAGCGTTTCATTTCTCCTCTCTGAAATTAATATCAAAGTGGGTGAAAAACTCGATATGGGTAGCTTCGGTATTTATACCGTTGGAACTAATAGCTACGATTACTCCTTATCACTGATTGCAAAAAATCACGGCATGACGACCAAAGAACTGGTAATGCTCAACACATGGCTAGTCGATGATGGACGTATCGACTTTCTCTATCCTACCAAAGTTCTCGTCGATGCAGGCACTATCGTCAACAGTGTTATCAACCATACGATAGCAGGATCGATGCAAGATGATGTGATTATCGATCATAATGGCGGAACCGATACCCTGATCGGTAACGGCGGAGCTGACTATATGGACGGCGGACAAGGTTACGACACCTACTACAGCGGTAATGGCGACACGATCAAAGATACCGATAATAACGGACGAGTATTATTCGAAGGATTCAAACTCACAGGAGGCGTATCCGAAACTGGATGCAAACCAAACGGTGATGGAGAGTACCGAGGAGATGGAGGAGTTTACAAACTCTCAAGCGGTAAACTCACCTTTACCAAAGACGGAACAAACGAAACACTAATTATAGAAAAGTTTGTCAACGGCTCCCTAGGAATCACCCTAACCAGTAAAGACCCCGGAGCATCCTGCCCACCACCGATGCCGAACCCTGAGCCGGATGATTTACCGACACCAAGCACTCCAAACCCTAACTTCCCATCCCCACTCGTCCTCGACCTAAACGGTGATGGCGTAACATCGACATTCATCTCCTCCACCTCCACCTATTTCGATCTCGATAACGACGGTGTAAAACAACGTACAGGATGGGTACAAACAACCGACGCACTCTTAGCCCTCGATAAAAACCAAGACGGCATTATCAATAATGCTTCCGAACTCTTCGGTAATCACACCACCCTCAAAAACGGAACCAATGCCGCCAATGGTTTCGAAGCTCTCAAAGAGTACGATGAGAACAAAGACGGAGTGATAGACGCTAAAGACAATATCTATAACACCCTAAGCCTCTGGCAAGACGCTAACAGTGACGGAGTAACCGATACGGGAGAACTGCATAGCCTGAGTGAACTGGGCGTTGCCTCTATTAACCTCGGCTATTCCACCAACACCGATACCATCGAAGAGCGAAATCAGATCAACCAAACCTCTACCTTTACCACCACAGACGGTACTACCCAAAGCATCAATGACGTAAGCTTTCAATCTAAAATCCAAAACAAGGTAGTTGCATGAATATCAAAACAGTCTTCAAATACACCTTAATAACAGTTCCATTACTATTTTTAGCAAAGTGCGCAGCCGAAAGTGCAATGCCCGATATCAACTTTCATCCTGTCGATAAAATGAGAATTTATGGCAAAACCTCATTCGGACAAGAGTGCAAATTACTATTTAATGTTAAATATGCCCCCAATGATTCATTTGGAATGAGACAAACTCAGTGGATTAAAGTGCCGACTAATCTTAAAAAAGATGGATCATATGAGGCGATTGTCTATAAGGACTATTTCACACAAATGTTATCTACATGGAATGTGGTAGCGTTTAATCCAGAATTTCAATGCCAATTTTATAGTCAAGGTGGAATAGCGATGCTAAACCTATCGGAGAAAAGTACAGTGTTTAAACGTCAGATAAATTGTACGCATGAAGATGAACGCTTAGGGAAAAGAGTGACATGTGCTGTGAGTAATACTCATTCTATCGGTTTTGAGGAAGTTTCAAATTCACAAAAAGAGCTAGAAATAAATATTGCTGATAAAGGCTTGAATGCTCCATATTATGAATTGATCAAATGAAAGGATGAAGAACATGAATATTAAAAAAGTCATTAAATACACTATTGTAGCAATTCCATTGCTATTTTTAGCAAAGTGGGGAATTGAAAAGATAATTTACGATTCCAATAAAATTCCTGATATCAATCTTCATCCGAAAGAGAAAGTGAGGATATACGGTAAGTTTCCGTTAGACACAAAAAGTTATTACATAAAGGCTTCCGTGCGTTATATAGCAACCAATCCAAAATGTGATAATGTAGTTTGGCTTGCAGGGGCGCGGTTTGCTCAAGATGAAAATGTAGATATGAATGCGACAATGTTAGATAATCATTATGAGATAAATATATATAACGATTACTATCAGTATGGTGTTTGTGATTGGCAAATAGGTGAGATAGGTATAGTAACTATTCATAAAGATACAAATCGAGCATCATATGGAGTAGGATTTTCTACAAAAAAAAGTGGTACACACGCTTTTGACTTTAAAAGTGAATTAATAAGGGCAAGGAGCCCATTGAATTTTATTTGTAACTATGAACATCATGATTCAAGTGATTATACTCACTATTTTTGTGAAGACTCAACTCAAAAAATTGTAGGATCTATAGAACAAAATATTGTAGGCTCTACGGAAAAAGCTATATTTTTTCCTAATTCACAAAAAGAGTTTGAAGTAAATTTCCAACAAATGGCAGAACCAATGAAACAACCACTACAAGGAGAAAAATAAGATGGCATCTATAACAGCATTGCAAGGGGCGCAAATAGCAAGTCAAGTTTATAGTGATTTGGCAGTAGGAGGTAATGTACTAGCTTTTTATACAGATCCAACAACCGATTTGCAAATGGCATTACTGCAAATTGGAAATCGTACAATTGTTGCTTTTAGAGGAACAGCTTCTGTCGCAGATGCTATTACTGACCTCCAAATGGGAGTATCAACTTATTTGGAAGGTCTCGCAGATCAGTTTACGCCTGCAGGTGTGAAACTATCTCAATGGATAAATCAATTTGGCTTAACCACAAGTAATACGACGATTGTAGGACATTCTCTGGGCGGGGCATTGGCACAATATTTTGGAGCAAACACTGGATTTGAGACATTGACATACAATGCATACGGTATAGGAAATGAGTTTTCAGGCGGTTCGTATGACAATATAACCAACTATGTCACGATGAACGATCCCGTTAGCGTTTTTCCAAGAAGTAAAATGATAGGTAAAACGTATATGCTGCAAGATGAAAATTTGACTGCTGCATTGGGACACGGTATTTCCAATTTCACAAGCGAGAGTAGTTGGGTCAGAGGCTATTCGAGAGTTAATAGTCCTCATGATATTGATGTGATCGATGGTATTGGTAATCCAGCGTATGAATTAGCACTTATGGCAATTGAAGGTCGAAAATTTGCAACGATCAACGGTTCAATAGATGATGTTATAATCGGTGGAGAAATTAATAATTTACTTATAGGTGGTGGAGGTAAAGATACTCTTTACGGGATGGGTGGAAGCGATACTTTAGAAGGAGGTAAAGGAAACGATACTCTGTTTGGAGGTTATAGTGATAAAGTCGACGCCTTCACCGACTACCTCTATGGTGGAGACGGCTTCGACACCTACATCTCCGGTAACGGTGACACCCTCATGGATTCCGACGGCAGCGGACGAGTCGCCTTCGAAGGGGGAATTCTAACCGGAGGAAAAAGCAAAGAAGGAGAGAAAGGGGTATACGAAGGAAACGGAGGAACCTACACCCTCAATAATGGAACCCTGACATTTACAAAAGAGAGCGGCGAAATCCTCACCATCCAAAAGTTTGTAAATGGAGATTTAGGGATATATTTAGGAGATGAACCTCGCCCGAAACCAACCCCAAAACCCGATTTTCCATCCCCTCTAGTCCTCGATCTAAACGGGGATGGTGTAACTTCAACATTTGTCTCCGAAACCTCCACCTACTTCGATCTCGATAACGACGGAGTGAGACAACGTACAGGATGGGTGCAAAGTACCGACGCTCTATTGGTCTTCGATAAAAACAAAGACGGTAAGATCAACAACGGAAGCGAACTTTTCGGAAACAACACGATCCTAAAAAACGGAACCAAAGCCGCTAACGGTTTCGAGGCACTGAGAGAATACGATGAGAACAAAGACGGAGTGATAGATGCCAAAGATAATATCTACAATACCCTAAGCCTCTGGCAAGACGCTAACAGTGACGGAGTAACCGACACAGGAGAACTCCATACCCTGAGCGAACTCGGGGTTGCGTCTATCAATCTCAACTATTCCACCAACACCGATACCATCGAAGAGCGAAACGCTATCAATCAAACCTCTAGCTTTACTACTACCGACGGTACTACCCAAACCATCAACGACGTGTGGTTTATGACCAATGCACAAGACACTGCACGTGATACCAACATAACCATAAAAGACACTGTTGCCGCACTCCCTGATTTCCGTGGAGCAGGCAGAGCAGAGAACCTATCCGTGGCGATGAATGAGAACACGGCACTAGAATCCGCCGTTACAGCACTCCTCACCAAATCCACCACCGCAACCTATGATTCACTCTTAGGAGACGTTAAAAACATCCTCGCTCTGTGGACACATACCGATAATATCTCTGCTACTACAACGCGGGGTGAGCAATACATTACCAACCATAATTACAATTCTCCTCAACCGATTATGCGTCACCGTATTTTTGCCTACGCACGTGATGTTGCGATTTTAGAATCGTTCTGGGGACAAAACTTCACTATGAATGTGGATGGTAAAACGACTTCTGATGTCATCGGTACTGAGATGTCGAATTACATGACTAATGCTATCAACACCCTCACCGATACCGTACTCGCGACTCTCCTCGTACAACAACTCTACGGGAAAGAGGCGTATGACGTCACCAATGGCTCATTTGATTATGCAGGGCTCTTTGGTAGATTGAACGAAACCCTCACTTCAGGAACGAGTGAGGATAAAACAACCGCCTCCAATCTCCTCGCAACTCTGATCCATCGTGACGGATTGGAGACGCTATCCAATCTCGATACGGCACTCTTAAGTGATAGTACATTTAAAAGCCTCCTTAGCACCAACGGAGTGACCTATGCTGTAGAAGCCAACGGTGTTATTAGCGGTAGCTATGCAGGAACCGTAGAGGGGGGTAGCGAGAATCATACTCTCTATGCTTCTGATTCGGGAACCGTGTACGGTGGAGAAGGAAATGACATCATTTACGGAAAATCCGCCTCTAATGTTTACAGTAATGCTACCGGTCACGAGGAGCTCCACGGTGGAGCAGGAAATGATATCATCTATGGAGAAGGAGGAAGTGATATTCTTTATGGGGATGAAGGTGATGACACGCTTTATGCCAATACTACAAATAGCGATGATGGCAGTTACGGTCATGATGTCCTCATCGGCGGTACAGGAAATGATACTCTCGTCGGTACAGCACGTAATAGCACGTATATCTACAACTATGGAGATGGACACGATACGATCATTGATGGTGGTAATGTTGGATATACACCGGATATTTTGGAGCTTCGCGGAATACGATTTGAAGATATCCGTGTAGGAAAAGTCGGTAATGATATGGTTATTACAATAAAAGATGCCATTGACCCTGAGATGGAAAGCGGGTCTATAGTAATCAATAGTGGAATGAATAGCGGAAAAATCGAAAGTTTTATATTGGATGATAAAACACTCGACTTTGCTACGATCCAGTTGATCGCTGATGGGTTATTAAAAGATGATATTTATACCTTTGATCGCGGGACGGGGTTAAAAACGATCAGAGATTATGGTTCGATCAACGGGGATACATTGCAATTTGGTGAGGGTATTACAGCAAATGACATCATGATTAAAGTCTCTCCTGCAAGTAACGATTTGATTATCGCAATAAAAGAAGATGGAAAAACATTTAGTACACTCAGCGATAAATTAACGATTAGCGGTTGGTTTAATGCTGATAATCGTATCGAGACATTTACCTTTAGTGACGGATCAACTTGGGATGTTAATGCAATCTTAGCTCATCAGGGGACGGATGAAGCTGATACGTTACGCTTGATCGATACCAATGCAGATACAACACTTGATCTTGGTTCTGGAAACGATACGATCACAATAGGACAGGGTAATGATTCACTGAATGGCGGTGAGGGTGATGATACTATCAATGCAGGAAGCGGAAACGATACACTAATCGGAGGAGAAGGCGATGATGCCATCAGTGGAAGTACCGGAAATGATACCTATATCTTCAATCGCGGTGACGGAGCCGATACGATACTCGATGAAGATCGTTATGCTCCTTACTATTGGAACTCATCTTATACTCTAACACGTAATGCTGGCAATGATACTCTTATATTTGGAGAGGGGATTGTAGCAAACGATATCCAAACGAAAGTAGCCTCAAACGGAAAAGATTTAATTATTGCACTCAAAGAAGAGGGAAAAAGTTTCGAGGAACTCGGCGATAAAATCACTCTCAAAAACTGGTTTGATGCTAATAGTCGTATAGAGAATTTTTCTTTTGCTGATAAAACCGTATGGAATGTTAACGATATTATCGCCACACAGGCAACTGAAACGGATGATATCATTCGTCCGATTGATATGACGCTGCCAATCGATATTCATTTGCTAGGAGGAGATGATTATATCTCTACCGGTACGGCAGATGATATTGTATACGGAGATAGCGGAAACGACATTATCAATACCGGACTCGGTAACGATACATTGATTGGCGGAGTAGGTAACGATACACAAAGTGGCGGAGAGGGAGATGATACGTATGTATTTACCAAAGGAGACGGATCGGATACTATCATCGACAGTGCCGGAAACGATACGCTCCACTTTACAGACGGTATTACCCAAAATAATCTTGTTGTACGACAAGAGGGGAATAACCTTCGTGTAGCGATCAAAGAGACGAATACCCTGATAAATGATCTTAGCGACAGTATCGTTATAAAAGATTGGTTTAGTGCGGGCAGTCGAATCGAGAATTTTTCTTTTAGCGATGGAACGGTACTAAGCAGTGCCGAATCGATCCTCTCTCTGATCGGCAGTGATGAGAATGATACAGTGACATGGAACGAAAGCTCTTTGAGCCTCTCATCTGGTGCAGGGAACGATACCATAACTTTAGGCATCGGAAACGATACGCTCAACGGTGGTACCGGAAATGATATACTCCAAGGCGGTGGCGGTAATGATACCTATATTTTCAACCGTGGCGATGGTATAGATACTATCACCGATGTTGAAAATTATCAACCTTACTATTGGAACAAAAACTATACTGTTGCGCAAGATGGAGGAGAGGATATCCTCTATTTCGGTGATAGAATCACAGCAGATGATCTTATCGTTCAAGCCTCAGCCAACAGTAACGATCTGATCATAGCGATCAAAGAGGATGGAGTAGCATTCGCTGATCTCACCGATAAAATCACCCTTAAAAACTGGTTTGACAGCAAGTACCGTATCGAAAATATCAAATTTTCCGATGGCACAGGATGGGATATCAACGATATCGTCAATGCTCAAGGTACCGACGATGCCGATACTGTACATCTTGTTGATACTACGACAGATGTAACACTGGACCTCAGAGATGGTAATGATGTCATAAATACAGGACTTGGGAATGATATCTTAATCGGTGGTATGGGTAATGATACGTTAAATGGTGGAGCAGGCAATGATACTTATGTGTTTGAAAAAGGAGATGGTATTGATACGCTTATCGATGTATCGGGCATAGATGCCCTATCGTTTGGTAGCGACATCACAGAAGATGATATTGTTGTGATGGCGGATGAAGAAAGTGACGATTTGATTATTGCGCTCAAAAAAGATGGAAAATCATTCGATGAACTGAGTGATAAAATTGTTCTCAAAAATTGGTATACAGATGATAATCGGATAGAGAGTTTCGTATTTGAAGATGGTACCATCCTCGATACATTTGACATTACCGAACTGCAACCTAGAGACGATGAAAACAACTACTTGCGTTATCTGGAGCATGATAATACCATCGACGCGTTGAGAGGAGATGATACCATCCACGGCGCTGCAGGAGATGATACCTACCTCTTTAATCGTGGAGATGGAGTTGACCATATCACTGATATAGCAGGAATAGATACTTTAGCATTCGGCAGCGAAATCACCGTAGAAGATATTGAAGTTCATGCAGATAACAACTATCTGATTATCGGATTGAAAGAAGACGGCAAGCCATTTGATGAACTCAGTGATAAAATTTACTTTAAACAGATCGGCTTAAATGATTACGGTATCGAGAATCTCGAATTTGTAGATGATATGATTATTGATCCACGCAGCTTGATATCGACGTATGAGGGTACTGATGGAAATGACCGGATTGATCTAACCTATCTGCGTTCCATCAATCCGACGGTATCGATTGATGATAGTTTGATAATTAATGCAAAAGCAGGGAACGATACAGTTATCATCGGCAACGGAAATAATACGGTTAGTATGGGAAGTGGGGATGGTGAGTTGTTATCAGTTGGAGATGGTGACAATAAAATCGATGCTGGAACGGGGTGGAATAAGACGCTGAACGTTGGAAATGGTCAAAATGTCATCAATATGGGAGATGGGAGGAATACACTTTTAGCAGGAGATGGCAATAACACCATTGATACGACACAATCTTTTTCAACCCTTCGTTTAGGAAATGGTAATAATATAATCGATGTCGGATCTGGGGACAATATTGCAGCAGGGGATGGTAATAATTCGGTTTTATATTTTTCAGACGGATATTTAAATTTTTATGGTGATTTCGGAGATGGAGATAATACGTTCGACCAGCTTGATGATGGATATGAAGCCCTTTATGGCGGCGAGGGAAATGTTTATCTGCATATGGGAAATGGGGATAACCGATTTACAATGAACGATTTTGATACATCGTGGATGGGAATTCAAGCTAGTTTTGGAGACGGTAATAATGTGGTGGAAATTGGGGAACAACTCTCACGCGATTTGCTATATGATTCGATTGAACGAAATAGTACGATCTCCGTTGGGGATGGAGATAATTCTATTACCGTGGCTAACGGCGATGATGATCTGTATGTTCAAATGGGAAGTGGAAATAATACTATCAATTTTAGTGCAGATATTGATTCTGTTACAATCAATGCAGCCCATGGTTTTAACGATATTATTCAGCTTGAAGATGTTGATATCGAAAATAGTTATTACGAATGGGTGTACGATGAGACTACCGATCAATATATGCAATCTGACGAGTTGACTGTCATTAGGGAAGCTAATGATCTTAATATTGCATTAGGCGATAGCGATAATGCGATTACACTCTCTGATACAGCGCAAGACTATACTCTTGATCTAGGTAATGGGACAAATACCATTATGATAGGTAAAGAAGGAAGTGATAATGACTATGCGATGCAGAGTTTACTATCTCTAGGCGATGGCAATAATGAAATATCTGTTTTAAACGGAGATGGAGTGCTTGATATCGGTGTCGGTGGGGGAGATAATTCGATCCTGCTAAGTGCAGATTTGGATGATATTTCGATTGAATTAGGTGATGGAGATAATATCATTACTCAAATGGTCGGTGTGGATACCGATGATGATGTGCTAGCGACTGCCGTTGTATATTACGGTGGTGAAGAGTATTATGGTGGTAGCTATTACTATGGTAATGAAACCATTTATAACGATACTATTTCTCTTTTGCTAGGTGATGGAGATAATGATATTACGATCTCCCGCACCGATACGCTTTACGGATCGTTTGGAGAAGGGGATAATAGCCTCCGTCTAGGAGATGTCAAACGAAGCTATTTGGAATTTAACGGTGGTGAAAATCGCATAGAGATAAATTCGACAGGATCATCGTATGCTGATGTTGCGGGTAGTGAAAAATCTACGATAATGATGGGATCAGGTTCAACCCTCCTAACCGCGCGATACAATGAAGAAACAATCATCTCAACAGGAGAGGGTGCCGATAATGTTTATACGTATGAAAGCAATGATTCTTATATCGTCAATATCGGAGATGGCAGTGACGCGATCCTCGATATGTACGGTACCGATAAAATCATTTTCGGAGAGGGGATTACCAAAGAAAATCTGAAAGTTCGTATTGAATTTTACGGTGATTTGATGAACCATACTGAAAATAATCTATTGATGCAGCAGTTCCAATACGATGCAAATGCGGATGGGTTTAGTTTCAATACGTTGATGAATGCCAATTTGGTTATCCAATATTCGGATGATCCTTCTGACGTATTGATTTTAGCAAATTGGTACGATAGTGACAGCCGAATCGAATCGTTTGTATTTAATGATGGCTCTATCCTCAGTGATCATCAAATCGTTTCGCTCATCGGGACAGATGAGGATGATACTGTATTGGGAACCGAAGGAGGCAATACCCTGCATAGTGGAAGTGGAGAGGATACGATTAGCGGAGGAGAAGGCAACGATACCTATCTCTATAGCCGTGGAGACTCTCATGATCTCTTTAGTGAAGATGGCGGTTTCGATACGATCATATTTGGTGCTGGGATTACAAAAGAGGATCTGAATTTACAAAAAGTAGATAATAATCTCATAATCTCTCTATTGGAAGATGGAAAAACGGATAATGATCTTGTAGACACCATTACTGTAAGTGATTGGTTTAATGAGCGTGGTCGGATTGAGCGGTTCCGTTTTGCGGATGGTTCAACGATGGAATTAAATGAGATATTGAGTCGTGTCGATGCAGACGGTGTGATCTACTATGGGACTCCGGATGTTGATGCGATGGAAGGAACCGATATCGGCGATATCATCATGGCACGTGAAAGCGATGACATCGTGAATGGATATGCAGGAGATGATCTACTCTTCGGTGAAGCAGGAAATGACACTCTTGATGGCGGTGAAGGTAATGATCTGCTTTATGGCGGTGAAGGTAATGATACCTACATGATCGATCGCAATATGGGTAATGATATAGTATTTGATCAAAACGGTACGGACACTCTCCGATTTGCGGAGGGTATTACCTCTGAGTATATTCAGGTTTGGTATGACAACAATGATTTGAAAATCTGGGTAGAAGGGAGTGAAATCACTTTAACCGATTGGTATAGCACTGAGCATCGTATCGAAACATTGACATTTGCAAACGGGGAAATTTTTAATGTCAATGATATGATTAATCTTCAAGGCGGTGAAGTTAAAGGGGTGTCAGAAGGATCGACATTTGATGTGGATGATGGTGGTGACACGATTTATTACGCACAAGAGGGTAATGATACTTATCGGATCGGTACCTATGTCGGGGCGAATAGAGTCATTGATGCAGGTGGGGTTGACCGTATAGAATTTGCAGAGGGCATTTCCGCCGAGATGTTAAATCTATCGTATGAGGGAGATGATTTAATTATCGAACTCGAAGGAACTTCGGTTCGTTTGAGCGGATGGTATACCGCGAAGAACCGAATTGAGAGTTTTGCCTTTACGGATGGAACCCTATTGGTGGCAGAAGAAGTTATTGCTCTTATGAGTACCGATGGCGATGATAGCATCCGCTCTCTTGAAGAGGGGAACTATATCAATGCAGGGGATGGAGACGATATCTATGATGTCGTCAATCTGAGTGGAATGCATACGATTGAGGACAATTCCGGAATAGATACGATCCGTATGGGTGCAGGAATATCGCCGGATTCTCTTCGAATTACATGGGTGCAAGGTAGTGATGACATTTTAATCCGCGACAAAGAGATGAGTATCGATGGCGGGTTGCTAATCAAAAACTGGTACAGCCCCGAAAATCGTATCGAAACGATCTTGTTTAGTGACGGCAACTTATGGAGCTCACAAGATATCCTTGATGCGATGGGTAGCGAAGACGATGATGTGTATGACGGATTTAAAGATCAAGCCAATATTATCCATGCAAACGGTGGCAGCGATGTAGTTAGTACATTCGGATTTGATGATACCCTTTATGGAGGAGCAGGAAATGATGCTTTAGATGCCGGTGATGGAGATGATACACTAATCGGAGAGGAAGGCGCCGATCTTCTCTTCGGTGGAGCGGGAGATGATACCTATCTCTTCAATCGCGGTTTCGGAAAAGATATGATTTTCGAAGATGCATTTGGTGGCGCTGATAGTGCCGGAGATGATCATATCGTTTTAGGTGCAGGGATTGCATACGATGATGTTATCGTACGTTCGTTTGAAAACGATAATAATCTCTATATAGCCCTCAAAGAAGATGGAAAACAATTTGATGAATTGAGCGATGTCATAACGATCAAAGATTGGTTTTTGAGTGCGAATCGGATTGAATCGATTTCTTTCGGTGATGGTGATGTGATGTCGCTAATCGATGTTATGCACGCAAAAGCTGCTGAAGAAGGTGAAGCGATTAGTGCATTAGGTGAGGGCGGTATGCTTATCGGTACCAATGATGAAGATACCTTGATCGGAAATAAAGGGGATGACTTTATTCTCGGACTTGATGGGGATGATGATCTTATCGGTGCAGAGGGGAATGATACCCTTATCGGAGGTCAAGGAGATGATTCACTTGAAGGTTCCGAAGGTAATGACACCTATTTCTTCGGTCGTGGAGATGCTCATGACACTATTTATGACAATGCTACGGCTGTTCAAGAACAATATGGCTATGTCACTGATAGTGATGGAGTGGCACGTTGGAGTAAGATAGAGCATGAATATAGTGTTGATGGCGGTACGGATACCGTCTATTTCGGCGAGGGGATTACTGCGGATGATTTGATCGTAAAAAATGAGGGATTTGATCTGTTGATCACCCTAAAAGACTCTATTGATGATGTATTACGTATTCAAGACTATTATAAGCCGTTTAACACGATTGAGTTTTTTGGCTTTAGTGATGCAACAATACTTAGCAGTAGTGAGTTTGAAGCGTTATTGTTTACTCCCGAAGATGATGACGTAACCTTCGTGGATGATCAAGATCGCATTTTGAATGGTAATGAAGGTGATGACACTATCCATGCAGGAAGCGGTAATGATATTATCGACGGTGCAGGAGGTGATGATACACTAAATGGCGGGTTTGGTGATGATGTTTATCTCTTTGGTCGTGGGTCAGGGCATGATACCATCACTGATAAGGGTATTGGCGAATGGTGGCAGACCCGTTCAGGTAACGATACCATTTTCTTCAAAGAGGGGATCAGTAGAGACGATCTTTGGGTTAAAGAAGAAGGTAATGATCTACTGATTGCCATTAAAGAAGAGGGCAAAAGTTTTGAAGAACTAAGCGATACACTTCGAATTATTGGTGCGTTTGATGACAACAATCCTTTTGAATCGGTAGTATTCGCCAATGGAACAAACGTATCAATAACCGCATTAGTTAATCATGCCCCTGAAGCCCAAAGCGAAACGTCTCACACCTTGCAAGATGTTAGAGTGTTTAGTGGCGAAGTAGGAGCAACAGATATCGACGGCGATGTCCTCACCTATACTGTCTCGACCGAAGCCTCTCATGGAACACTGAGTATCGATGCAAACGGCGCATGGAGTTACTCGGTAGCGGATGGCTATATGGGTACAGACAGTGCGATAATCATGATCGACGACGGTAACGGAGGAATGATTACCCAAACATTGAATTTCGATGTTCGCGTATCCGCTCCAACCTTGTCTGATAGTACCTCGGGTCTTCTCGAAGATACTTCCAGTAATGGAGTGTTCAACGTCACCAATCCGATCGGCGGAGCATTGGTCTACGAAGTACTCAACGCTTCGAGTAAAGGAGCGTTCAGTA
>NZ_JAQTYM010000074.1 GCF_028688295.1 Sulfuricurvum sp. | reverse complement strand
ATATGGCCTATCAACCGCAATTTTTGCCGAAACGTTCGTGGGATAAGACGATGAAGACGTTGGATAACCATTTCGGAACCGATGCTTCACTGGATCCGCAGGATCACAAAAGTATTCAGAATTATTTGGCATCCCATGCGTCTAAAAACGATCAGGTTGTAGACATCAGAGGTGCCGTAGCTCTACGAATATCTGAAACCCCCTATTTTGTTCGTGAACATCGAGAAGTCACTAAAAAAATGGTGACACAGCCAGAGGTCAAAAGTTTCGCGAATTGTAATGCTTGTCATACCCAAGCAATAAATGGAAGCTACCGTGAACGCGAAATTCGTATCCCTAATTACGGACGTTGGGAAGATTGATAGACGATAGGAGTCAACGATGAAACGCTTATATGTATGGACACTTCCTACGCGGATATTTCACTGGTTATTTGTTGTAGGAATCGTAGCCGCTTGGATCAGCAGTGAAGAAGATCGATGGTTAAATACCCATGCCGCGATCGGGAGTGCCGTCGGTGTATTGGTACTCTTTCGGATTATGTGGGGGATAATGGGACCGAAATATTCCCGTTTTGGTGACTTTAATCTCTCTATTAATGCGTTGAGGGAGTACCTGTCATCGCTTTTGAACCCCTCGCGTCGATATATCGGACACAATCCGGCGGCAAGTTATGTGATGGTCGCGATGCTCATAACGGTAGCTCTTGCTACATTCAGCGGCATGTTTGCCTATGGTGTTGCGGAGAACAGAGGTGTTTTGGCATTTCTGCATTCAGGGCTTTTTCGGGATATGGAAGTATTTGAAGAGATTCACGAGTTTTTCGTCAATCTCTTATGGGTTTTGATCGCGGCACATGTGGGGGGAGTGTTGGTTGATCGGCTCTTGCACAAAGAGGACCGTACTCTCACCTCTATCATCGACGGACACAAAAATATGGAGGGGGAGAGTGCTGTTTTATCGTGGTACCAAAAAATACTCGCGGCTTTTGGTATCGGCGGTGCGATTGCACTTCTCATCTATGCTCTGAGCATACCGAATAACCCTATTGTCGCGGGGTATAATCAAAAGGTTGAATACGCAAAAATCAACCCTATTTTTGTCAATGAATGCGGTTCATGCCATACCCTCTATCCTCCGACGCTCTTAGCGAAGGAGGGGTGGAGTAAATTGATGGGGGATTTATCGAACCATTTCGGCGATGATGCTTCGCTAGATCCCGTCGATGAGCAATCCATACGTGAGTATCTTTTGGCACATTCGGCAGAAACCTCTACTCAGGAGATGTCATTCAAAATGGTGCAAAGCCTCGAAAAACGCGATATGATAGCAATAACACAAACCCCGTTTTGGAAAAAAAGACACCATCATATTTCGGAAGAGATTTTTAAAAGCGATAAAGTAAAAAGCCGTGCAAACTGCAAAGCCTGTCATAGCGATGTAGAGCAGGGGACAATCGAAGATAGCGCGATTAAAGTGATCACAAAGTGAGGTTATAATGAAGTGGATTATAGTGTTGGCGATGTTCCTCTCTCTCTGCGCTTATGGGGATGACGATCATCATCGGTTTCCGATGGATCTGCATGATTTGGCTCTGACAAAGCAGCAACTTCGAATCGTTGAAGAGGCGATGAAAGAGTACCAATATTCAAATCGCCGATTCCACCAGCGCAGTGGAAAAGATCAAGAGGCGCTCAATGCACTGTTTTTAAGTTCGTCGTTTGATTCGGAAGCCTTTCGAGCAAAAAGTTTGGAGAGGGAGAAAGCGTCGATTGCGATTCGGACCAGGTTGCTTGAGAAGCTCCATAGTGTTTTGAGCTCTGAGCAAAAACGGCGATATATTCACCATTTGGAGGAGTGGGACAATGACTAGAAAAGTGCTTCTGATCGAAGACGATCTCCCGCTCCAAGAGTTGATACGCTCTTTTTTAACATCGTACGACTTTGAGACCGCCGCGTATGCTGATCCGAAAGCCGCGTTAGCGTGTCTGTTGGAAAAGAAAGAGGTGTTTGACATTGTCGTTTTGGATTTGATGTTACCGGGGATGGACGGATTTGATGTCGCCAAAATGATCAAAAGCCGTCTCGACATTCCGATTATTATCTCCTCCGCACGAACCGACATCGGCAATAAAATCTACGGTTACGATTTGGGAGCCGATGATTATCTCGATAAACCGTATGAACCTCGCGAACTGGTGCTCCGTATTGAAGCGGTACTGCGTCGATACAGTCGAAAAAATGAGCTGGTTATATCGGATTTTACGATTGATGAACCCAATAAATCACTCATGATGGAGGGGTATCCGATCGATTTAACACGGATCGAATTCGATATATTTCTCCTGTTGCTCAAACATCGGGGTAAAAATCTCTCCCGCGATCAGATCATCGGCTCTTTGGGGCTTGGTGATGAGACAAAACACCGCACTATCGATATGCACATCAGTAATATCCGCCTCAAAATCGGCGATGATGCCAAAGAACCCCGCTATATTAAATCGGTGTGGGGCATCGGCTACAAGTTTATGGGTTAACGTATGTCTATTTTTACTAAAATCACCTTTTTATTTCTCATCAGTTTGACCCTTATGGTGGGTATCGGGTACAAGATAGATACGATCAATACCGAAAAATACGAAGCGATTGTTCTTCAAAAATACCTTTTGGACGGTCGTAAGATATTCAGATGGATGGCGACATCGACCGCCGATGAGCTAAAAGATGAATTTCGGACGCTGAATCTGGTGAAAATCGCTCCCGTAACACCCAAAAAAGTCCTTATGCGTCAGTCGCATACGTTTGGATTGATAGAAATTTTCAAAGATGAAAGGAGCGAATACATCCTCCATATCCGCTATATCGATGATGATATTTTTCTTCGGGACACAACCCTCCAAGAGGTGCTCAGAGAGGGGTGGATACTCAATGCGTTGGTGGTCGCCGACATAGTCGTTTTGGCGGTGATATTTATCCTAATTTTGCGGATGTTATCTCCACTCAAAGCGATTACGGGAAGTATGCGCCGTTTTGCCCTCGGAGAATATCATAGCCGAAGCGCCATAGCGTCTCGTGATGAGATAGGGGAGGTGGCACGAAGCTATAATGATATGGCACAAACCATCGAGAATATGATCCTTTCACGTGAAGAGTTGCTGCGCGATGTCGGGCATGAACTACGTACCCCCATCGCGCGTGGGATGTTTGCACTCGAAGCCCTCGAAGAGTCAAGTGCACGCGAGACCCTGAAGCACTCGTTCAAAGAGCTCAATCAGCTGACGCGTGAACTTTTGGAAATAGAAAAACTCCAAGCAACCGACACGATGCAATTAACGCCGTTCACTGCTGAGACACTCGTTATGGAAGCCCTTTCGAAACTGTATATCGACGATGAATCGAAGATAGCGGTCAAAATCAATGATAATTTTACGTTAAGAGGGGACTTGCACTATCTATCGTTAGCCCTCAAAAATCTCCTCGACAATGCGCTGAAATATGCCGATCAATTTCCGATTATTTTGGAAGTGGATTTTAATCGTATCAGTGTACTCAATCACGGGAAGCCGCTCGAAAAAGAGTTCAGCTATTTTCTCACCCCCTTTACCCGTCAGGAACGCTCACGCACCTCTGAAGGGTTTGGTCTTGGGCTGAATATCGTCAGTAAAATCGTATCAAAACACGGCTATACACTGCGCTACGCCTACGAAAATGGACGGCATAATTTTACTATTGAGATATAAAATTATAGGATATGGAGGGATTAAATGATCTCTCTGATAGCAATCAATTTGTCTAAAATATCAAAAAAACGATCAATGAATCAAGGGTTGAAATACTTCTCATGATTTTCTCACCGTGAATACGTAAGATTACGTTATAACATTTATTATAAGGATTCTATTGATGAAAACACTTGCATTTCTCGCTTTGATTCTATGCTCATTATCTTTATATGGAGCAATGGGTTCATCTGTTATGGTTCCTACGCAAGAACATCTGAAGTTTACTTTTGGAAACCATAAAAATCATCCTGTGCAAAAACTAGAAGAGCGTCAATATTTACGTTCAATTGCACCGATGAATGAGTTACAAATTAAACATAAGCTTTCATTAGAAGGGTATGTTGCGAGTAATATTCAACTCCGTGATATTGCTTCTGAACTCGTTTATCAAGTCCATGCGACAGATGTTCAAAAAAAGTCTTTAAAACTTTTTGTTGATCCTTCAAATGGGGCAATTTTAAAAATGGAATCTATTCAATGAAATATATATGGCTCTATAATGCTGTTTTAATACCTTTTTTAGGACAGGCGATAAGTTTTAATGATCTTTCTGAACGTGCCTATACTGGTTCTGGCGAACTTATTCAATCTCATGGACAGATGGAGGCAATCGGGTTTGAAAAGGCTTCGGTTCTTGCAGGAGAACCTTTGAGTATTGAGACATCCGGACGAAAAATTAATGCGAATGATCGTGCAGACAACGGCATGGAATATGGGGTAATGGTTGATTATACCTTGAAGACACCATCGCTAAAATCGGCACAAGCGTATGAATTTGAAGTTCAAAAAAAGATGACTCAGCATGAGATGTTTGTCCAAAAAGGGCAGATACAAGTCGTATTAAAACGTTCTTGGCTTATGTATCAGCTTGAGCAGGAAAGAAGTGTAATCCTAACTCAAAAACGTGATTTTTCTTATAAAGCTTACCAAGCAGGAGAGAAAAAATTCAAAGCCGGTCGATTGTCGCAGATGGAACTTTTACGTTTAGAAAGTGACTATCAAAGCACACTTCAAGAAGTCGCTGCGGTTCTCATGGAAGCTGAACATGCACAACACTACTTGAAAGAATCGGTTATGTCACACGATGAAGTAATAGTTGATGATATGAAGTTCGATTTTATTCAATCTGCTACTTTAGAGGAGCATGTCAATAATGCACCGTTGTTAAAGGTATTGAATATTCGTATCGAAGCATTAGATGCTCAAATCTCTACCTTACGTCATTCTACAATCGAATCAGTTTCGCTTGGGCTTGGAATGACACAAGAACCTACACAAAACAGTGTCGATTTTCGTCTTTCCATACCATTGGCATTCAGCAGTAAAAATGAGAATAAAATTGCCGCTTTAATGAGTGAACGTAGTGCTTTAGTCCATTTACGAGAAGTAAGTAAACAAAAGATTCAAATCAGTGTTGCTGGATTAGTAGAACATTTAAAAGAGCGTGAAGAGAGAATCAAAATTTTGAGAGAAAACGAAAAAAATTATGAGACTCTTTTCATCATAGCGCAAAAAGGGTATGAGGGTGGGGTAATCGGTCAGTTTGAATATCTTGCTTCAAAAAACGCCTATTATGATGCACGCTTACGAACACTACAAATTAAACAAAATTACATTGAAGAGATGTCTGTAATCGAAGAAAAAATAGGGGGAATTTGGTAATGAAAAAAAGTTTATTAGGACTTATGCTAGCCACGGCGGCAATGGCTCAAATCACGATAAGTGACGCGCAAATGAAAAAATTGGGGATTACAACAGGAACTGTCAGCATCAGCAGTACCGCTCTCATTGGACCCCTTATTGCTAAAATCGATTACGATGAAGATAAATCCAAAAGCTACTTTCTCGATCAAGAAGCTTCTGTTGTTTCTCTTAATGTCCGACAGGGTGATCGTGTCCAAAAAGGGCAAACATTATGTTCAATCTCTTCTCCTGCATTGATAGCAAGCTATTTTGAGCTTAAAGATCTCCGTAATCGCTATCGGGCAATCCAAAATAATGCCGCAAAAGATGCACTCCTCTACAAAGAGGGTGTCATTTCCTATCGCGATTATCAAGCCAGCGAGCTCGAAGCTTCTAGCTTGCACTCTCGTATTTCTACATTAGAGAGTCAGTTTAGTATTGCAGGGGTTCGTGTGGAGAAAAATGGTACACTCAACGTCATCGCTCAAAAAAGGGGAGTCATTACGGATGCACCCCTTGCCGTTGCGGAGAGAATCCTCCCTTATCAGCCTTATTTTAGAATTTCAGATTCGCAGGCGATGGTAGCGATGATTAATGTCACTCCCAACCTCATTTCATCAATTTCCAAAGGAGATACTGTTCTCTCCAAAGATAATAGCCATCCAATTGGCACTATAATTTCCGTCTCTCCTTCCATTAGCGGTTCTACCAACTCAGCTATTGCCATTGCCCGTGTTCGTGATCCGCAGCTGCGTGCTGGGACAACGGTCGGTATGTTCATTTCTGCCTCAAAGCCCACCGCATCTATTTTGATCCCATCGCAGGCATTGACGCAGTTTGGTGGAAAAACTATCTGCTTTATTCGAAATACAAAAGGATTTAAAGCTCAACAACTTCTGATTTCGGCTACAACCAAAGAGGGAGTTTTAGTACGACAGAAGGGAATTGATGCCAATACCAAAGTTGCCATCAGCGGGCTAGTGATTTTAAAAGGCGCAATGAGCGGATTGGGTTTTGAGTAATGTTGCGCTCCATTATCGAGTTTTCACTCAAGCAACGGATTGTTATTTTACTGATGGCCTTCGCGATCCTTATCGCAGGGGTCTATTCATTTCTTAAAATTCCGATCGATGCGTTCCCTGATATCTCCTCAACGCAGGTAAAAATCATCCTAAAAGCGCCGGGAATGACCCCTGAAGAGGTCGAAATGAGAGTTGTTCGACCACTCGAAGCAGAGCTGATGGGTCTGGAAAACCAAAGTATGCTCAAAAGTACCTCAAAATACGGTATTGCCGATATTACGATCGACTTCAAAGACGGCACCGATGTTTATCGTGCCCGTGCACAGGTTTCTGAAAAGCTCACCTCCGCGATGAGCTCACTCCCCACAGGGGTCAATGGAGGGATGGCACCCATCACGACTCCATTGGGTGAGATGTTTATGTTCACTATCGAGGGAAATATCAGCCAACAAGCCAAACGCGAATTACTCGATTTCACGATTCGTCCCGCTCTGCGCGGAGCTAAAGGGGTTGCAGATATCAATGCCCTAGGCGGTGAAGCACGCACCATCACCCTTGTTCCCGATGTTAGTGCTATGGGACGACTGGGAATTACCATCTCCACACTCGAACAAGCACTCGCCGAAAACCTCAAAAATGATGGTGCGGGGAGACTCGACCGGGGGGATGAGGGGTATCTCGTCAAGGTGCAAAGCGGTGTCCAGAGCAAAGAAGAGATTGGCAACATCACGATCCACTCCCATAACGGTCCTATCCGGATCAGTGATTTTTGTGCCATTACGGAAGAGTCGCGCACCAGGATGGGATTCGTGACCAAAGACGGCATCGGAGAGACAACCGAGGGGCTTGTCATGGCACTGCGCGGAGCGAATGCTAAAGAGAGCATTATCGATATCAAAGAGCGTCTGGCGCTATTAGAGCCCACCCTTCCCAAAGGGGTCACAATCGTCCCTTTTTACGATCGCAGTGAACTCACTCAAAAAGCGGTTGATACCGTCTCCAAAGCCCTCACCGAAGCAGTCGTGCTCGTCGTCATCCTCTTGCTCCTCTTTTTAGGAGACGTGCGTGCAGCCATCAGCGTGGCAGTGATTCTCCCATTGGCCCTCTCTATCGCCTTTATTCTCATGCGCTATTTCGGGATAACCGCTAATCTCATGAGTTTGGGTGGTTTGGCCATTGCGGTTGGGATACTGGTCGATTCGGCGGTCGTTGTTGTAGAAAATACTTTTGCGGCATTGGGTGAAAAAGATCAGAAACTCCCGAAACTTCACCTTGTCTATCGTGCCACTAAAGAGGTCAGTATTTCGGTGTTTAGCGGCTTGCTTATTATCTCCGTCGTCTTTTTACCACTTCTTTCACTCGAAGGGTTGGAGGGAAAACTCTTTGCTCCTGTGGCGATGACCATCGTCTTTGCATTGATGGGTTCACTCGTCCTCTCACTGACTGTCATTCCTGTCGTGGCCTCATTGTTGCTCAAATCGACTCCGCATCATGAGACACGGATCGATCTGTTTTTTGCCCGTCTTTATAAACCGTTGCTCTCTTTTGCCCTTAATCGTACCAAAACACTCTTTATCGGGGCAATTATTTTTCTGCTCCTCAGTTTTTCCCTCTTTACATTGGTGGGTAAAACCTTTATGCCGACTCTTGATGAGGGGGATATTATTTTGGCTGTAGAGCCTATCCCCTCTATTTCGCTCGAAGCCTCCAAAGAGCTCAATCTCGCTATCCAAAAAGTGCTACTTAAAAATATCCCGGAGATCAAAACGATTGTTGCTCGTACCGGGACAGATGAAATGGGTTTGGATCCGATGACCCTCAACCAAACCGATACTTTTTTGATCCTCAAACCCAAAGAGGAGTGGAAGGCAGCGTCTAAAGAGGAGATCCTTGACAATATCACTCTGGCTCTCAAACCATTTGTTGGGGTGGGATTTAGCTTTACCCAACCTATCGATATGCGTATCTCTGAGATGCTCACTGGTTCGCGCGGAGATTTAGCCATTAAGATTTTCGGTCCCGACATCAATACCCTTAATACCCTCAGTGCTCAAGTGGGAACTCTTTTGGAAAAGATTCAAGGCTCCAGTGAGGTAATCGTCACCCTCAACGAAGGGATCAATTATCTCACGGTAACTCCTGATCGTTTTGCCACTGCCAATACGGGGGTAAGCAGCGGTGAGTTGCAACAATTTCTCAAAGCCTCTTTAGAGGGGATTATCGTCGATACGTTAGCTGAGGGGAACATCCGTACTCCCGTCATGATCCGGCTTGAGAGTGACATTGCCAAAGACTATGACAAATTCAGCGCACTCGAGATTCCTCTCATGGAGGGGGGAAGCGTCCCCCTCGCTAGTGTTGCCAATATTACCCAAACCGAGGGACCTGTACAGGTGATTCGCGAAAACAACGAACGGCTCAGTGTGGTACGCTCCAATGTTGAGAACCGGGATTTGGTTGGATTTGTCGAAGAGGCAAAACAAAAAATTAACACGACAATTAAACTGCCCGATGGGTATCACATCACCTACGGAGGACAGTTTGAAAATCAGCAGCGCTCTTCGGCACGGTTGATGGCAGTGGTTCCTGTGAGCATCGTAGTGATTTTCTTTATCCTCTTTTTTACATTCCGTTCGGTGAGCACCACCCTGCTCATCTTACTCAACATCCCTTTTGCGATCACAGGGGGGATCATCTCCTTGTTTATCAGCGGAGAATATCTCTCTGTCCCTGCATCGGTCGGTTTTATTGCCCTCTTTGGAATTGCCGTACTAAACGGGGTCGTCATGGTGAGCTATTTTAACACCCTGCTTTCCAATGGGTACACTATTGATGAAGCGGTGAGTGAAGGGGCACGCAGACGGCTTCGCCCTGTACTGATGACGGCGTTTATCGCTGCACTCGGGTTGCTTCCATTGCTGTTTGCTACCGGAGTCGGAAGCGAGATCCAAAAACCGCTCGCCATTGTAGTGCTTGGGGGATTGGTCACATCAACGATTCTTACCCTCCTGATTCTGCCGCCTGCTTTTAAAATGATCTATAATCGAGGACAAAAATGAATTTGAGCAGTATGGATATATATTTTGAAATTGCCAATAAAGATACTTTAGTTGATTTATTATTGGAAGAAGGATATGATGATTTCTACTTTTTCCCTTGCAAACGCTATAGCGCGACAGCACTTTTAAGGAGTGATGAAGAACAGGTAAGTGCAAGGCGGGATTTTGGATTGTTTCGTCTTTTTATGCATGAAACCGAAGCTCTAGTGCTCTCAGCAGCTATTAAAAGAGAATTGAAAGACAAAACGATCAAAATATTTATGAGCGGAGCGAAAGAGTTATAAATGCGTATTCTAATAGCTGATGATGAACCGGAACTCTTGGAACTATTAGGCCTCTCTTTGCAAAATGGTGTATGGATTATCGATACGGCTGGAGAAGTAGAAGATGCAAAAGGGC
>NZ_JAQTYM010000136.1 GCF_028688295.1 Sulfuricurvum sp. | reverse complement strand
AGTAAAAAAGAAATTCTATGACTCCAGACATTAATATCGCTAAAAAAGCTATATCCATTTTTGCACTATGTATTAGTTTATACGCTTCTGAACCCGATTTCGGAAAATTTGACGGTACGGCGGTCATTGTCGATCTAAATACTTCGACGAAAACGATTTATGGAAACCACGTCGATGAACGTGTCAACCCATGCTCGACATTTAAAATTCTTAACTCGATGATCGCGCTCGATAGCAAAGCGGTGCGGGATGAAAACGAGACGATTGCGTGGGATGGAGTGGTACGAACTTATCCGTTTTGGAACACGGAACACTCGATGCGCTCTGCCATAGCAGTTTCGACGGTTTGGTTTTATCAGGAACTCGCTCGCCGAGTCGGAGAGAAGCAGATGGATGAGATGGTACGCGCAGCAGAGTATGGAAATATGGATACCTCTAAAACCCTCACCGACTTTTGGCTCGGTGGCGGCAGTCTCAAAATATCCCCCAATGAGCAAACAGGTTTCCTCGCCAAACTGGTGCGTAATCAGCTCCCTTTTTCACTGCATTCGCAGAGTGTTGTAAAAGAGATCATGAGACTCGAAAAACGTGAGGGAGTTACATTATCGGGTAAAACTGGAAGTTGTGGCGGTATCGGCTGGTTTGTCGGGTTTATCGAGTGGGATGACACTGTAAAAGTCTTTGCATTTCAAATCCGAGGTGAGGGTGCCAACGGTGTGGAAGCGAAAAAAATCGCGATAGAATTTTTGAAAAGGTAAAGAGTATAACCATGACATTCAAAGAAATCGATACCTATCTCCTCTCGAAAAAAGGTTCAACATTCGACTATCCGTTTGATCAAGAGGTTCGGGTCTATCGTGTAGCGGGAAAAATATTTGCCCTGATCGTGGATAAAGAGCCGTTATCGATCAATCTCAAATGCAACCCTGTTTACGCATTGGAACTCCGTTCGATCTACGCCTCAGTTATTCCGGGGTATCACATGAATAAAAAGCACTGGAATACGGTGATGGTGCAGGGGGATGTGGATGAAAAGCTCTTGAAAGAGTTGATCGATCACTCCTATACACTAATTTTGGAGAGTTTGACGAAGAAACAGCGAGAGGCAGTTTTAGAATAGACTCTTTTCTCGTAAAGAGATGAAATCACACAGAATCTCCTATGGTTAGTGTAGATAATGCTGGATTTACCGGGTTTTTGTTGGTGGCGATGAAATAAATAGATTTATTCTCAACATGTAACCCGAAGTTACAATAAAACATACAAATAGGCATTATGCATACATAGAGTTTATTTTTTTAGATAAAATATTTTTATATTAATATTTATTACGTCCTAACTATAATGAATAAGAATGAAGGAGTGTATGGATGGGAGAAAATAAGCAAACTCTTCAAAAAGATATCGTCAAAATCCACTCTGTAAGCAACCAAACCAATACTAATTTACTGCAAGCTATCTTAGAGAGCTCTCCAAATATTATTATTTTTGCTTTAGATACAAAATACAATTATTTGGCATTTAATCAAGAACATAAAAAAGCGATACATTCTATCTGGGGAAAAGAGATTGAACTCGGAATGAATATACTTGAGATTATCGCCAGAGATGATGATAATCAAAAAGCCAAAAACCTTTTTGATAGAGCGTTGAGTGGTGAAACTTTTATTGATGAGAATGAATATGGTGATGAAGCATTGTCAAGAAAGTTTTGGCAGACTTACTACTCACCGATTTATGATGAGAGAGAAAAAAATGTGATCGGATTAACCTGCTTTAATCTCGATATATCGGAACGAAGAGAAATTGAAAATCAGCTCCAACTGGCTGATTTGGCGTTAAATATGATCACCGATGCTATTTATTTAATTAATGAAGACTCAAAAATCATTTACGTTAACAAGGCTGCTTGTGACAGTCTCGGCTATACCAAAGAAGAACTGCTTGCTAAAACGCCGTTTGATATTGACCCTGTAATTACATTGACCGATATGAATAAAATACGGGAGACTGTCGGGCAAAACAAGGTTATGCGCTTTGAAACAAAACACAAACGAAAAGACGGTTCGATTATCGATGTTGAAATAAATACCTACCCATATATAAACGACCATATACGATATAAGTTAAGTATCGTTAAAGACATAACGGATCGGAAAAAAACCGAAGAAAAATTAAAACTTTTGGCGAGTGTATTTAGCTGTGCAAAAGAGGGAATTGTTATTACTGATACGAGTGGAATAATAGTCGATGCGAACGAAGCGTACACACTCATCACGGGATATACAAAAGATGAAGTTATAGGGAAAAATGCAGGGTATTTAAAATCGGATAAACACGATATAAATTTTTACAAACATATGTGGAATGAATTAATCCGAAACAAGTATTGGATTGGTGAAATATGGAATAGAAGAAAAAATGGAGAAATTTTTGTAGAGAGAGTAACTATTTCTGCCATTACAGATTCAGAAGGCAAAACGTCAAGTTATGTCGGATTATTAACGGATATAACAACAGGCAAAGATTACGAATCCTCATTAGAGAGAATGGCATTTTATGACT
>NZ_JAQTYM010000013.1 GCF_028688295.1 Sulfuricurvum sp. | reverse complement strand
CGAAAGGCTCGAAGTTTTTCTCGAATCAAAGAATGCATATCTTCCATTGTTGTCCTTTTTTGAATAATAATCTCATAGCATACCGCTTCAATACTTACGCTATAATAAACTAAAAAAAACGAAGACAATATGAAAATTTCTCTCAATTCCACCTGCCCCTGTCACAGCGGCAAAAAATACAAACATTGTTGTCTACCTTATCATAAAGGGATACTTCCCTCGAATGCCCAAAAGTTGATGCGTTCACGTTACAGTGCCTTTGCCCTTGGTTTGAGTGAATACATCATGACTACAACACATCCCGATAACACTGATTTTACGGAGGATCTAACACACTGGAAAGAAAGTATTTTAGAGTTTTCGGACAGCACGCGATTTAATGGATTAAAAATTGTAGAAGTTATCGATGGAGAAACAGAAGCATTTGTAACATTTGAAGCACTGCTAGATCGCGGTATCCTCAAAGAGAAAAGCCGCTTTTTAAAAATAAAGGGGAAATGGCTCTACGAAAGCGGTGAGTTTATCTAATCAATGTAACGGATCCCCATTAATCACAAGCCGAAAACCTAGATCGTTCGAGATAAAATCGGGGCGAGAGTATCCCCTGAATGAACTCCGCAAACACATATACCCCGTTTTATAGCTTCCACCACGACGCACTTTAAACGACTCTCCCTCAGCTCCGCCAATGCGGGGGCTTCCATCACTCGGCGCACTGTTATAGTTGGCAAAAAAGTCATCTTCACACCACTCCCATACATTCCCCATCAAATCATGGATCCCTAATCGGTTAGGTTGTTTGGTCCCTACTGTTGCCGTTCGAACATTTGCCGTGTATTCATATACAGCATAATCATCCAGCATTGCCTCAGAATCACCAAACGTAAAACGGGTATTACCTCCTGCTTTTGCAACATATTCCCACTGAGCTTCCGTTGGTAGCGCATAAAAGCGTGTTTTGCCCTCATACCGGTTTATTAACTCCACATATCCCTTGGCATCAAACCAGCTCACTTGTTCTACTGGATGTCGGCGTGAATTTTCCTCTTCCACTTTATCATTTTTAAAATACGATGGATTGACACGTGTAAGTTTAAAATACTGTTCTTGCGTCACGGGATATTTTGCGATCCAAAATCCGCTGATTTTGACAGGATGTTCGGGAGATTCGACGTCTCCCCCTTCATTGTATTGCGGATTACGTCCCATCATGAACTCTCCGCCATCAATGTAGAGAAACTCCATCCCGATTGAATTCGTAAAATCTCGTTGAGCTTCTACCGTTTCAATCAGGGCAGTTTCTTCGGTTTTCTTTTTTAAAAAATCGAACAAAATGAACCTTTTAAAATATGTTTATTACACTTATAAAAATCAGTGTAGCAAAAAGCGTTCACATCTTTAATAAGTTTGATACCTGTCGAGGATTATCAGAGGAGAAAATCCGCTGAAAAAAGGCTGATACTAAAGATTATCGATGCATAGAGAAATAATGTCAGATTTTAAAAAGATTTAATTGAGTATTGAGATTCTCAGTCATCTCATTAACGTGATCGGCAGCCTTCGAAATTTCCTCAACACTTCGGGTATTAATAGAACCAAGATCATTAATTTTTTTCACTTCACCGGCAATCGATTGAACCATTTCAGCTGTGTGGGCAAAAATACTCACTGTTTCGTCAGTCGTTCTCATAGCCTGAGACATTGTTTGGGCAACAGTCACAATCTCCGCTTCTGCCTCATGTGATGTTTCTGCTAACGCATGCATATTTTTTGAATTACGGTTCATCTCTTCACTCGCTTCAATAATTGCTTGGACGATGACATTAATAGTAGATTGAATTTCTAACAAACTTTTTTGAGTCCGTTCAGCAAGTTTTCGTACCTCATCAGCAACGACCGCAAATCCCCGTCCATGTTCACCCGCACGCGCCGCTTCGATAGCCGCATTCAATGCCAAAAGATTGGTTTGATCAGCAATGTCAGAGATGATTCCCAAAACTTCTTTGACTTGTTTAGTATCGCTGCTGAGTTGTTCGATACGAATTGCCATCTCATTTTCGACCTGTGCACTTTGTTGTACTTGTCCAGTCAAAATAGTGATTTTTTCTGTTGTCCGTAGCAGTGCATCGCCAGCTTTTTTTATTTCACTTTTATTGCGTTGAGCGTGAGTGATAACTTCATCGATATCATGGGTAATGTCTTCAACTTTATTCGAGACTTGATCGGTGATTTTTGAGGACTCTTCGACGGAACTACCTACCCGCAACGAAGTCACTGAAAGTTGATGCGCAACAGATGCATTCTCATTAGAAGTCATTTTAGCCTGATCGATAAAATGACTCAAATGGAGACGAACACTTTCGAGGTGTTTCGCTATCTGTGCAATCTCATTTTTTCCTTTAAGTGACATGGTTTTACTCAGATCCAAATCAGATAAATATTCAATACGTTCTACTAATTGCTTCACACCATCCAACACAATACGGATAATCCAAAATCCAATCGCAACTACTAAGAACAATGCACTGGAGAGTAAAAAATTTTTGATTTTGACACTGTTTGAGAGTGCGGTTATTTCGGCAGATTGATCTTCTACTTCTTTAATATGCTGATCAACCCAAACATCTAAACGCGTTGCCAGTTCCTCAGCATAAGGGTCGACTTTACCCATCCATGGGTTTCCTGCAGGCGACCCACCTTCAATATATGCTTCCGCCATTTTTTTACTAATAGAATAGTAATCATCCAAATTTTTCTTGAATTTTTCCAAATCGGCTTTTACCGCAGGCTCATCCTCATGTTCCGCAATCATTTTATCAATCGTCCCAGACGCTTTTTTATAATATTCTTGCGCTTTTGCGTATCCGTCATCATAACCGTCTTGTCCACGAGTAGCCGAGATATCTGTCAAC
This sequence comes from Sulfuricurvum sp., assembly GCF_028688295.1. GTDB lineage: Bacteria > Campylobacterota > Campylobacteria > Campylobacterales > Sulfurimonadaceae > Sulfuricurvum. Next base: position 42,726 of record NZ_JAQTYM010000013.1, on the reverse strand, counting down.
CATTGTTGAATCTGAATAACACTAATTTTTAGATCTATATAATGCATTGCTTGAGGAATTGTTTTTGAATTCTGAGTTTCAAGCATCTCTTCGATTTCATTCACCAAGTTATAACTGATCAATACGCTAATAGAGAGAAAAAAGGTGATAATTCCCATCACAACCTTTAAAATCGTACGTATGGAAAACTGATAGAAAAATAACATTCTAAAATCCTTTATCTTTAAAGTAGGGAATTTTTTTCAATGGGTTCACATAAATAAAAACTATAATACTTTAAACTTTATCCACTAAAAACTAAGATTAAGTTGAAAGTTATAGGAATCGTATTAATACGTTAGTCTTTCTCACCGCTTGACAACCCGCTTCGCTATAGTTTATAATGTCAAAACAAAAAAATGACCTGTCAATGACATCTCACCTAGAACTCGCCGATTAAATCCAGACACTTTAAGGCACTCCACGCATGAGCGATACCGCAAAAACTCCTCGAAACAACACAAAAAATCGTACCCATGTCCCTGTAGATGGATTCACGATTGAAGCCCTCCGTACTAAAAAGCTCGAAGACCTTCTCGAAATTGCTACCTCATTAAGCATTGAAGATCCTAACGAACTTAAACGTCAAGATCTTATTTTTGAAATTCTAAAAACACAAGTTCAGCAAGGGGGATTCATCCTCTTTACCGGTATTTTAGAGATTATGCAAGACGGTTACGGCTTCTTACGCGCGGTAGACCAAAGCTTCAGCGACTCCATGCACGATGCCTATGTATCGAGCACCCAAATCCGTCGCTTCGCTCTGCGTAACGGAGATATCGTTACGGGACAGGTTCGTGCACCGAAAGATCAAGAGCGCTACTATGCCCTTCTTAAAGTCGAAGCGATCAACTATCTCCCACCTGAAGAGTCTAAAAAACGTCCTCTCTTTGAAAACCTCACACCGCTCTATGCACTAGAGCAGATCAAACTCGAATATCAGCCGACCAAACTAACGGGACGGATGATGGACTTGTTCTCTCCTATCGGTAAAGGGCAACGCGGTCTTATCGTCGCCCCTCCACGTTCAGGTAAAACAGAGCTGATGAAAGAGATCGCTCACGGTATCACCAATAACCACCCTGAAATCGAACTGATGGTTCTCCTCGTCGATGAACGCCCCGAAGAGGTTACTGATATGGAGCGCTCCGTCAAAGGAGAAGTTTACAGTTCAACCTTCGATGAACCGGCTAAAAATCACGTCAAAGTGGCTGAAATGGTAATCGAGCGTGCCAAACGACGCGTTGAGCTTGGTAAAGACGTCGTGATCCTCCTCGACTCCATCACCCGACTTGCTCGTGCGTACAATACCGTTACTCCGAGTTCGGGAAAAGTCCTCTCAGGGGGAGTCGATGCTAATGCGCTCCATAAACCGAAACGCTTTTTCGGTGCGGCACGTAACATCGAAAACGGCGGAAGTCTCACCATCATCGCAACTGCCCTTGTCGATACGGGAAGCCGTATGGATGAAGTTATTTTCGAAGAGTTCAAAGGAACCGGAAACTCCGAGATTGTCCTCAGCCGTAAAATCTCCGATCGCCGTATCTTCCCGGCTATCGATATCCTCAAATCAGGAACCCGAAAAGAAGAGCTCCTCCTTGGACCGGAAGTATTGCAAAAAGTATTTGTCCTTCGTTCTATGTTACACAAACAAGAAGACGAAGTGGAAGCACTCCGTTTCCTCTACAGTACCATGCTCAAAAGTAAGTCCAATATCGAATTCCTCGACAGTATGAACGAGTCGACTAAATAAGATGAGAGTTGGAGTCTTTGACAGCGGTGTTGGAGGGCTAAGCGTCGTAAAATCGCTGTTGGAACATAAACTCTTTGAAGAGATTATCTACTTCGGCGATACCGCCCGTGTCCCCTACGGTGTCAAAGATCAAAACACCATCATTCGTTACTCCCTCGAAGCCCTCGAATTTTTCAAAAATTTTGAAATCGACCTCCTAATCACCGCCTGTAATACCGTCAGTGCCTATGCTCTCGATGAGATGAGAGAACACAGCGATTGTGACGTTATCGGAGTGGTCGATCCGGGGGTTTTGGCACTCAAAAACGCTATTGGCGATGCCGATGCAAATATCCTCATTTTAGGAACCAAAGCGACCGTCAAATCGGGAGCCTATGAAAAAAAGCTGCACGAATTAGGGTATAAAAATCTCAGCGCTATCGCAACGTCACTGCTGGTTCCTATCGTCGAAGAGGGGCTCTATGAGGGTGAAGTACTCCAAAGTGCATTGCACCATTATTTCAGTTCATTAGAAAAAACACCCGATGCGATCATACTCGGATGTACCCACTTCCCCCTCGTCGCACGAGCGATTGACGGCTATTTCGAAGGAAAAAGCACCCTGATTCACTCCGGCGAAGCGATCGTCGAATATTTGGAGAGCCATTACGACTTTACGAAACGATATGAAGAGACCAGCCTCAAATTTTTCGCTTCCGAAAATCCCGAAGGGCTTCGCCGCGTCGCCAAAGAGTGGTTGTCCTTATAATAGGATTTTTCAGGAACAGCGCGGTATACTGCGCGTGGGCATCCTGCCGAAGGAAACCCAGTGTTAACGTAGACCGAGGGGTTTTACTCCTCGGACGTATAAAGGAGACAGCATGGCTCAAAATTCTGAGGTATTAGCACTCAAATACCGTCCGCGACGTTTCGAAGAGCTTATCGGACAGGAGAGTATCTCCCAAACCCTCTCCCTCGCACTGGATTCCAAGCGGCTCTCTCACGCTTATCTCTTTTCAGGTTTACGTGGTTCGGGTAAAACCTCTACAGCACGGATTTTTGCGAAATCGCTCATTTGTGACAATGGCCCCACTTCTGCACCCTGTGATGTCTGTAGCCACTGTGTCATGGCAAATGAGGGTCGTCACATCGATATTATCGAGATGGACGCAGCATCAAGCCGTAAAATCGATGACATCCGCGATTTGATCGAACATACCAAATATCGCCCTGCAAGTGCAAAGTTTAAAATTTTTATCATCGATGAAGTGCACATGCTTACCAAAGAGGCTCACAATGCCCTCCTTAAAACCCTAGAAGAGCCACCGGAATATGTCAAATTCATCCTCGCGACGACCGATCCGCTTAAACTCCCCCCGACCATTTTGAGCCGAACACAACATTTTCGGTTCAAACGAATTAGCCACCCGAACATCGTCCATCATCTGAGTCACATCCTCCATCTCGAAAACATCGAGTACCAAGCCGAAGCACTTGATATTTTGGCACGTAGCGGTTCGGGAAGCCTCCGTGACACCCTCACCCTCATGGATCAAGCCATCATCTACTCCAAAGGGTTCGTAGATGTTAAAACCGTTGCCGATATGTTGGGGCTTCTCGATCCCGATTACATTAGCCGTCTTTTTGACGCTATTTTTGCCAAAGATCGTGCGACATTAACTCCAATGCTCCAAGAACTCGAAGCGTATGAGTCGGAGATGGTTGTTGATGAGCTAATCGCCTATCTCAAAGAGCGCCTTTATGAGGGGGATCACCGATTCAGTCCCCTGATCATCGAGCGATTTTTCAGAATCCTCAGTGATGCCAAAACCCTTTTTGCGATTAATGCAGACGGTGGATTTGTGGTTAGCCTCGCCCTCTTTAAAATGATCGAATCACTCAAGATCAAAGAGATTGATGAAATGATCGAATCGCTTGAATCACGCGTTACGAACCACGTTACAACCGTAGCACCAGTTATCGCAAACGTCACTGAAGCACCGACCATCCACGTCACCCAGACGCCGCCGCCTGTCAAATCTCTTTACGAGCAACTGTGTGAACGGATTAGTGATCGAAGTTTAGAATTAGGTATCTGCTTCCAAAAAAATGTTATGTTCCTCTCGTTTGAGAATGAAACACTGACCTGGGAGAGCTGTGCAGAGGGTGATGATAAAGAGCTCCTCAAAAACAGTTTTGGGATCATCCGCCAATTTGTGAGAGAGATTTATGGGATTACCACTCAAATCAAATCGCAAGGGTGCACAAAACAGTCAGAAGTGATTGCTCCGCAAATCGCAGAAGTAGAAGTGCCTGATCTCATTGAATCTGCTATTCAAGAGAGTTTCGACGAACCTGTTTCGATGGTTGAAGATGTTGAAATCGGTGTCGGAAGCTGTGTTAGTCAATGCGATGAGAGCAGTGTTAAAGAGTTCGATGGCAGTGATGTCCTCAAAGAACCGATGATCCAAAAAGCCGCTGAGCTATTTGAAGCAACCAAGATTACGGTTCAATCGAAAGTTTAAAAAGAGTTTAAGAAAAACCTTGCTATTAAGTTTTTATTCAGCTATACTTGTCATTAAGAAAGATGATTTAGAGTTTCATCTTTGGTTTGCTTTTTATTGAAGACCTTTTAGTTAACAGTACGATCTACCTTAGAATACTCCACTTTATATTTTCGACCACTTTGGCAACGAAGTGTATTTTTAAAACAAAGGGTTTACTATGGCAGACGTACTAAACGGAACCGTTAAATGGTTCAACAGCGAAAAAGGTTTTGGATTTATCCAACAAGATAACGGCGGGAAAGATGTATTCGTACATTTCCGTCAAATTAACAGCACTGGTTATGGCCGTGTTTCTCTTGACGAAGGTCAAAAAGTGACTTACACAGTAGGTCAAGGTGACAAAGGTCCACAAGCAGAAAACGTTACAGCTCTGTAACTTCTACTTGTGTTACACATCCAAATGAGCTAAGCTCATTTGGATGGCAAGGACAGTTTTGTCCTTTGCAATCCCCTAAAGCTTTCCGCATTTATGCGAAAGATTCCATTTCTTCCACAAATCATTTTACTAAGACACTATGTAGGTGTTTTTCCAAGCCGATTTTAAAAGGACCACTATGGAAAGCAGAGAAGCCGTTTTAGATGCGTTAAAAGAGGGTAAAAAACTTACCAGTAATGTAACAGGGTTACAATATACCCTGATCGGCGGGCAACTCCACGCCCGAAACGGCGAAAAAACTGACTGGCACGAAAGTGAACTCAGTTTCGATAATCCTCCATCGTGGCTAAACCTTCGCGCGTAAGCGCAAGGTAGCTATGACCTCACCCTTACGATTCCGTTATCAAACCCTCGAATTTATCAACGCTGACATCCACGTCCGAACCCTCAGAGATACTCAACAATATCACGATACCGACGATATGGCACACAACCTCGGGATATCCTCCGCGTCATGGCCGCTGTTTGGAGTTATCTGGGATTCGAGTAAAATTCTAGCTCATCTGATGAGTGATTTTGATATTGCCGATAAGAGGATTTTAGAGGTGGGGTGTGGGATTGGACTCGCTAGCCTTGTCCTCAATCACCGAGCTGCCGATATCACCGCCACCGATTACCATCCCGAAGCCGAACGCTTTATGGACGTCAATGTCCGTATCAATAACGACAAACTTATCCCTTTTACCCGTACAGGGTGGGGAGATTTAGACGATACGCTGGGTGAATTCGATCTTATCATCGGAAGTGATCTTCTTTATGAGAGAGACCATATTAACCTTTTAGCGGGATTTATCGATCGCCATACCAAAGAGCATTGCGAAGTGATCATTGTCGATCCCGGGCGCGGAAACCACTCCAATTTCAGTAAAAAGATGGTGAATCTCGATTTCTCCCTTACTCAGAGCAGACCTTTGGATATGACCTATCTTACCCTACCGTTTAAGGGGCAGATGCTCCGTTATGTCCGTTAGAAATTTTTAACTCTCCTATGCTACTCTTTCGTAATTCACTATTACGAGGCAACTATGTTTCTACACAAACAAATTGACACCATCGAAGCAACTCCCCAAAAAGCGGGTAAAGGTGTGGCCATGAAAATGCTTCTCTCACCCGATGAATCCCCCACTTTTGCCATGCGTAACTTTACCATCGCCGCAGGTGGTCATATGCCGCTACATACCAATACGGTTGAACATGAACAATATGTCCTGAGTGGACGTGCGAAAGTGATCATCGGAGATAAAACGATTGAAGCGGGTGCGGGAGATGCGTTACTCATCCCCGCCGGAGTTCCTCACAGTTATGAGACCCTTGGAGATGAAACCTACAGTTTTTTATGTCTCGTCCCTAAAGGGGTAGACATTATCGAAGTATTGGCGTGCTAACGAGGATGCGGGATTAGTTATTGGTCCCGCGAATCACACGTTTAACATCATCCACACCGTCACTCACACCATCGCTAAATTCTTTGGCCGTACAGCCGCCTAAAATTAACATACCCATGAGCGAAATCAATACGAAACGGATCATTGATTCTCCTAAAATTGTAAAATAATTAGAATTATAACGTCTTTAGTGTTCATACTCTACTTCTCAGCTCTTACGAAATCCGAATAATTCGAGTGAACTTTTCGTCGCACGGGCGATAATACTCTGCTCCGGTCTAAACATCGCATTGGAGATCACTTTGACACACTCCATAATCTCATCAAACCCATGATTCGGATAGGTACTTTGGAGAACAATCTTGTCCATACTCATCTGTGCTAATACCTCTGTCTCAAACGCTCCGATATTTCCAATCCCCATCGCGAGATAAAATCCCTCTAACGCCTTGTACTCCTGAGCCGGGTTGAGGATAATACCTCTTGATCCGCTCAGTTTCGTGATCATCGCATCATTTAATAGTTCAGCATCGATGACTATCGGCTTTTCAATGCTCAGGAGCATACTCTCTGCTTCACTAGTGATAGAATAGGCAACACACTTACTCCCCGCATTATCCTGCAAAGAGAGGGGAACAGAGTAAAAGATACTCTCATACTCATCCGCAATCTCTTGGGTTTCCTCTATCTCGGAAATCGATTTGGGATGGAGGATAAACATCTGCACCATCGTATCTTCCATAATCTCTTCGATATCGGCTAAAAATGTTTCATCAGCACGGCATAGATTGACGTCAATCGTCATAAGTCCCCTTTGGTATATACTATTTTTGGGTATGCAAATGCGGTTCTATCCGCTATCATTGCATCCATAAGAAAAAGGATCAACTATGGACGGTAAAGAACGTAAAAATATCATGTCAGGAAAACGGGTGAGCATCGTCCTCAAAGAGGATCAATCTACGGGGAGACTCACAGAGGGGGTCGTTCGTGACATCCTCACCAAATCACCGAATCATCCGCACGGAATAAAAGTACGCCTCATGAGCGGAGAAGTGGGACGAGTCAAAGAGGTGTTTTAAAGATGAACGTACAAAAAGAGAACCATTTTGACAGCATTGCCGATGAATTTAACGGCCTTTGGCAGATGACACCCGAGTATCAAAACTGGATGAGTACGACTATTGTCTCCACTTTGAATTTAATGCCCGATGATCGATTCGTCGATCTTGGGGGCGGAACGGGATTTTACACCAAACTCATCGCTAAAAAAGCGGACCTTCATAACAAACCGCTGTGCGTAGAACCCTCAGAAAATATGCTCTCCCAGATACAACAAAGCGATAACCTCGAACCTGTCTGCGCTGATGCGTTATCGTTTTCCGAACGCGATATCCGCTATGACAAAATACTACTCAAAGAGATGGTTCATTTTGTAGATGAACGTAAAACACTTTTTGAAGGAATCCGTCGTCAGCTGAGTGAAAAGGGGAAACTGTTAATCGTCACCCGTCCGAAAAATACCCCGTTGCCATTTTTTGCAGCAGCACTCGAAACGTTTGCACAGGGACAACCCGCACTTGAATCGATGAAAAAAGAGCTGCTCGAAGCCGGAATCAACCCTACCTCGATAACAGAGGAGTTTGTCTTTAGTATGCCCAAAGAGCGATGGTACGGGATGCTGCGAAACCGGTTTATGTCTAATCTGCAAAACTTTACCGATGAAGAGATTTCAAAGGGGATATCACAGTTAGAATCCATCCATGCAGACCAAGAGATGATCGAGTTCAGAGACCAGATCATCTTTCTCTCCGGTATCCCCTCTTAATCGCGCTTCTTATTCGCAAACACCGCTTTGAACCCGTTTTTCCACAGCAGCGCCACGATCACGACACTCAAGATAACGGCTAGGAGTGTCGCCCCCTTAAAGTAGGAAATCGGTTCTTTCGACAACTGTAGTCCGTCATAATAGATACTGTAGATACCGAATATTTGCAGTACCGTGATTAGCTTGAGAGCGAGATTTTGGGTATCGTTGTCTTTTTCTACGGTTGCCTGATAGAGTTTATCGGCTCGCTCATTTTGTATCTCAAAAGCGCGATCGATAATTTTCATATCGTCTTTCAAATGCCACAGCAATTCGACTTTTTCAAATTCCGAATAATACTTTGGATTCAGTCCGGTTTTGTAGTTCATAAAATGGAGGGTAAATTTGTGATATGAGAGCTTTAATCGGGCAAAAGTCTCGCTCTCCGTCTTGGATATCTCTTTTTGGACAATCAAATCTTCGAGTTTGTTCAAAAAATAAAGTTTAAAAAACCGCATTTGATAATAATAACTCTGTAAAAAAAGTAAAAAACTGATTATTTTTAGATTTGCCGTTGCATCGTTAAGACCCAAAGAGAGCCCATAGTTCCACCCGATACGGACAAAAGCCTCTTTATTATCACCGCCAAGTGTGGAATGACTCTGCTCAGCACTGCTCTCCTCATTACTGAAAAGTTCCGACATGTCTATCTGTGCCGCTTCATCAGATATCACCAGCGGATAAAACGAATCGAGGACGAACGATGCCCCCAGAGGGGCTGATACACCTATCGATTTTGCACATTGCCCCATAATATCCAAAACGACAGTTTTTGCTTTGGCTAAAACCTCATCACACCATCCGCTCAAGCCAAGATTTTCAATCGGAGACCTGTTTTTCAGAGATTCGTAAATAAACTCTCCTGCATCCGTATATCCGGTACATTCGATCTCAAATGCCACCAAAAACTTCAAATTGTCATCCACAATCAATGAAGCAACCGTTGATATTTCAGCTGTACTCTTGTGTGATATTTCCAGATAGTACGGGTAGAGGTTTCGCTCTTGCGCCAACGCATTAGCGATATTTAAAACTTCTTGCTGATTGGCGTGGTAATGAAATACTTCTGAGGAAAATTTTTTTAATCCTGCACCCGTCACGATCGTTTCAACGGTTTTTTTATTCCCAGAAGAAAAAACTACCAAATTTTCTTCTACCAAATCGCCGTTGTAATCGATAAAAATAGGCGCCATAACAAAAAATTTAACCACATAGACTCCTGATAATTTGCTCGCGTAATATGAGAGGTATCTTATCTTAATAGGATAAAAGTGAGGAACGAGCGTTCTTGGATCGCAGTATGCTCTTTTGCTACTTTTCCGCTAAAGAGAAAAGTGGGGAAGTGGGACGGGTTAAAGAGGTGTTTTGACTTACTTCTGCCGAGATAATATCCGTGCAAAAGCATCCGTATAGACTTTCATACGGTTGCGTTCGCCTACGGCTACAACTTCCACAATTTTTGTTACCCCTTGCTCGACTTTGATAATAATGCGATACGTTGCGTTGGCAACATATATTTTTCGATATCCGCGAAGGTCTCTTCCATCTAAGTCGTGAAGGGGAAGACTACACGCGAGAGGATTTATTTTGAGCCGCTCAAAATAGTGATCTACCTCTGCATACACATCATCATTCAGCAGATCAAGATCTGCCACAACTTCAGGAAAGAGGACGATTTCAAACAACTTTTTTTCCTCTTGCCGCACGAGTAGCGCGATATTCATCGAGAGAAATTGTCCCTTTGCGTGTCCCATCAGGGTCACGCTCTGCAATCATCGCCGCAATCTCCATATCTTCTACGAGATCGGAAATCTCTTTCATCCGTTCATATTCAGCAATTGGAAGAATGACGGCTTCGGGTTTATTGTGTCGTACAATCGCAATTTTTTCTAATGTTTTATCAACCACTTTATCGATAAAACCACCAAAACTTTTTGCCAATTCAGTTGTCCCTACGAGTTCATCTTGTGTGTATGCTATTCTCATCTTTTTCCCCATTCCGGATAAACACTCGTTAAAATCCGTATTAATACACGTATTTTAGCACTCGTTATTTAAAGATAGCTTTATTCTCCTTTTCTTTTTCATAAGAAAAGTAGGGAAGTTGGACGGGTTAAAGAAATATTTTGATAAGACAATATTTTTGACATAGTAAAAAAATAGACCAACCCCCTATTGCTATTGGTAAGGCTAATTCAATAATAATCCAACGCCATCCTTGCACGTTATGAAAATATTTAAACCAATTGTTATAAAGTATAAGAGAGTCAGGAATACGAGTACTTGAAACAATTTCTGCTGTTTTTGTAAAAGTAGTGTTCAAAGTTTTAATATGTTTATTAAGTTCATCTAAATCATGCTTATCAAGCTTTTCTTCTAATTTTGCAATACCACTTGTTATTTTTGCAATCTCATTTTGAGTGTTAGATAAAGTATGAGCTTCCCTCGACCACCAAAAATATAAAGTTGTTTGAGATGGGTCAGGTAAACTATCTGCACCTCCTCCTAAAGCAAACCCACCTCCATAGATTTTATGTGTACCGCTAAACCGTAATCTCCACGCAAAAAAATTGTCGATTGCAAGCCACATGAAATGTAATAAGAAGTAAATTTCAGTAGCTAAAAGTATTTGATATATGATCTTCATATCCATATTCTGAAATTTCAATCCAAGTAATGTAACCTCACCTGATAAATTCAGATGGTTTAAAATCATCACTATAGAAATGCTTCCAATTACCATTACATAATTTCGTATCTTTCTCGTATACTCTGAGAAATCTGGGAGAAATGGTTTTCCAAGAACTTCTTCGGCTTCTTTTAATGTTCTATCATTCATATCTTTCCTTTTCAAATCTCTTATCTGAGAAAATTGTACATTTTTGGCATACGAATGTAAAATCGAATCAGGCTTATATGTTACATAATTGAATTTATAAATTCGATGTTCACCACTTTCCCCTTGCTATTGCTCTTCACATACTCCACTATCATCCCATGAAAGCGCGCGTAAGCGGCAGGGAGCTGAACGGTATCGAAATAACCTCTGATTCCCTCTTCGCACCACTCCTGCAACTCATCGTAACTCTCGAACTCATATCCGAACGCATTTAACAGCCGCGCCGTGTAGCTATCGACGACCATCGCGGGACGGGCGCAGGCGTAGCAGAGGATGCTGTCCGCTGTCTCAGGGCCGATCCCTTTTTGAGATAACAGCCACTCTCGATCAACACTGAGGGCAAAGGTCTCGAAATCGCCGAAATCATCAATAATAGCGGAAGAGAGGCGGATGAGGCTCTGGGCTTTGGCTTTGAACAAACCGCTGGGTCGGATCAGTTCCATTAGCTCCTCGATATCGCAATGGGCTAAGACATGAAGGGCGAGAAACTCTTTGATACGGAGGTTATCGAGGGAGATTTGAACACGTGACCATTGGGTGTTTTGGGTGAGGATAGCACCGACTACCACTTCAAAAGTACCATAGGCAGGCCACCATAGCGGAGGAGACTCCTCTAAGAGTTTAAGGCCCTCCAATGCACTGAAAAGTTCGAAAGAATCGGAAAGTTCCATCTCTACTCCTTTTATTCCTCGCACCACGCATCGGTGCGGAATACTCTGCCGTCATCAAATATTTTGAGTTTGAATGCTTCGGTGCATTTCCCCTCATCGAATGTCATTATAGCAATTTGGAGAATCTTGCGGCATTTTTCAGGCACTTCGAACCGTCCCGATACTCCCGTGATAAATCGCTCTAACGGAACTTTCGAATCCATCCCGATGACGTTGTCGCGACACCCGCTCAAACCGATGTCGGTGAGATACGCCGTCCCTTTGGCAATCTGAAAATCATCACTTCCGACGTGGGTATGGGTTCCGATAATACCGCTCACCTCTCCCTGAAGGAGCATCATCATCGCACGCTTCTCGCTGGAGGCTTCGGCATGGAAATCGAGGAAGATATGATCGATCCCGTCATTTTTGAGACTTGCAACGGTGTCACGAGCACATCGAAACGCGTTATCGACGTACGGCATTCCGTAGTGTCCCATAATATTGAGGACAGCGAGTTTTTCTCCTGCAACGTCGAAAACCTTGCAGCCTGTCCCTTTGACCCCTTCAGGGTAGTTATGCGGACGCAAAAGAGGCAATGTCTCCAATAGCGGAAGAATATCTTTTTTATCCCACGTATGGTTCCCACCGCTCATACAGTCAATCCCCATTCCGATCAACTCTTGGGCATTTTTGAGTGTCACCCCGAAACCGTGCGAAGCATTTTCATAGTTGGCAATGACGAAATCAATTTCGTGTTCACGTCTAAGCTTTGTAAGGTGTTCTTTTATCATCGTCCGTCCCGGACGGCCGACGATATCTCCGATAAACGCTATTTTCACTCTTTCTCCTCTTTGAGATCCTCTCTAAGCTCTGCGCTTCTTTGACGAAAGTTCTCACTGTCTCCATAATCGAAAAATTTTTTGTAATTGTTGTGCATAAATTTGACCCGCGATGCATGGCGTATCGGGCACCAGTATTGTTCGGTTCGACCGGCAATCTCGCTAATGTACCCCATCAATCCGTTGAAATAACTGCAATAGAGACAGTTTAGTTTTTCGATGCTGTTGAGATAGCCGAGCCTATGACGATCGAAGATAATGTAGTCCTGTCGTTTGACTTTGGTGATCTTATAGATCGGAAAACAGATCCACTGATAGACACTTACAAATGCGTCAAGAATAATGGCAGGGATGATAACCGCCCAAATTATGGGTGCACTCAGCAGATGCAACATCGGTGTCGTCGCCAAATAGCGTAATAACCCTTGGTGTTCTTTTCGATAAGAGGCGAGAAGTTCCTCCCGTTTTTTCGTTATTTCGCAGGTAAATTTCTCATACTCTTGGTGCAGTTCCGCTTCCAGCTCCGATTCGAGTGCTTTGATCTTAGCGACGAGTTCGTCGATCTTTTGATGTTCCATCCCGAACCTTTGCATTATGTTGTGTAACTATACTACAATTGCGTATGCAATCACTTAAATATTTGACCCACTACAGCCAAGAGATACGGACGCAGGTAAAAAAACTGATCGATACGGATACCCTTGGCGAGCGCCTTTTACTCAAATATCCCGATACCCATACACTCAACACAGATAAAAGCCTCTATGAGTACGTTATGGCCATTAAAAACACCCATTTTCGCAGTTCTGGCGTAATCTCCAAGGTTCTTTATGACACCAAGATCCGTGATCTCAGTTCCGCGCTCGGAACTCATACCTTCGTCTCACGGGTACAGGGTGGGAAGCTCAAAGCGAAAAATGAGATTCGAATCTCCCATATATTTAAAAAAGTACCTGAACCGTTTTTACGGATGATCGTAACCCATGAACTTGCCCATCTCAAAGAGAAAGAGCACAATAAAGCGTTTTATAAACTTTGCACCCATATCGAACCGGACTATCATCAGCTCGAATTTGAGGTTAGACTCTATTTGACACAAATTGAGTGTTTTGGAGATATTTACTCTCGTACCAGTTCCACCAAAACCTCATAGTGGGCAGTGTGGGGGAACATATCGAAAAGCTGAACCCGATTTACACTGTATCCACCAAGGATTTCAAGATCTTTGGCTAAACTCGTTGCATTACAGCTCGAATAGAGTATACGATCCGTTCCTACACGCATTAGCCATTTGCATATCTGTTCACCCAATCCTCGCCGAGGGGGATTAACGATAATCACATCAGGCTTCTCTCCCGCCGTTGCTCCGAAACTCGCTGCATCAAGAGATTCGAAACGGAGATTTTTCATCTCTAACTGTGTAGCTGAATCACGGGCACACTCTATCGCCTCAGGTTCGATCTCGATTCCGATGATATGACGATCCGGCGCGGCACAATGCAGAGCAAATCCCCCTACCCCGCAAAACAGATCCCATAAAATCTTCGGTTTACTCTCACCTGCCCACTCGCTTGCCGTGCGGTAGAGCTTTTCGGCAACTTCGGGATTGGTTTGAAAAAAACTTTTAGGACGGATATAGAGGGGGATACCGTTGAACCGCTCTTCGAGACGACGTGCTTCGGTGAAAAAGATCTCCTCATCCCCCTCTAAAATCGCCATGTGTACGGGCTGTATATTCGCAGTAATTACTTTGAGCTCCGGAACACGTTGTTGTAAATCACCAAGAGCATTCTCTAATCTTGCAATAATTCCATGTGATCGCAATACAAAACGGAGCATCATCGAGCCATTAGCTTTACTGCGGCTAAGAAGAACGTACTTTAGTTCCCCTTTTTTCTTTTTGACATCGTACCCTTTGATTTTTAATTCTCGAAGCCACTCTTGGATGGTGTGTAAAGCTTTTTGCATGCTCAAATCGTACAATGAACACTCAATCAGGCTTACCTCTTCACAGAGTCCGAGAACTATCCCCTCCGGTGTCGGGGTAGCCACCATTTTAGCTTTATTGCGGAAACCTTTGAGCGTTGAGGTAGCAGGTTTGAGCCAATCACGCGGTTGATAGGTATTTAAAAGAGTATGAAGATGATCACTTTTGAGTTTCAACTGTTCGGCATAATGGTAGTCGATCCATCCACATGAACGACATTGATACGTATCAAAATAGGAGCAAAAACTCATCTAAACGCTAAAGACCTGTTTCACTGGAATCAAAAGAGCTTTGAGGGATTGCATATAATCGGCGTTCCAGTCTTCCAAGATGATCCAGAACTTCATCTGAGGCAGCTTGAAGTTTTCTAAAATGCTCTTTTGCCATCTCTTTTTCTTCTTCAGTGACCTTTTTTTTAGAGCTAAACAATTTTGAAAAAAACGAACGATCATTATCTGCAAAATAGATTTTAAAAATATTCATGTATTGATCATGAAGTGTAAAGTGTGCCTTCTCAATATCGCCTAAACATGACATATTGCCTAATGCATTGAGTTTTTGTCCTTCACCATAAAACCATTGACCGAAATTACAATCGGTACAACTCAAAGGGATAGCACCTTCATCTATCGGCAGCCCTTCAATTAACAGCTTTGCACGCTGCACCCATTTTACATGGGCTTTTTTCGCATCTCCCAACAGTTGTAATGTTACCGATTTATCCATCGTTTTCCCTCAGATCAGTTGATAAATTATACATCTAAAATACGAACAAATACGTTATATAGCTATTGATTCGATAAAATTTCTAGCCATTTTTTGGTTTTAGTGTACGTAGATAGTTCAAAACTGTACCAATCAAATCATCATCGTCTTTACTTTTGCTTTGTAATGTCTCTTTCATACCGCTTGTATACTCAATCGTAATGTTTTGATTGTAGTTGCTCACCATTTTGATTTTCTTCTCGATACAGAGGAGTTTGATTACCATGATCTCAAAAAACTGTTTCGTCGGCGTATCAGGTTTGCCGAAACGATCTCCCACCTCCTCTTCAATCTCATAAATATCACTCGGAGATTCACACTGACTGAGGCGGCGATAGAGCTCAAGTCTAAGACGATCTTCACTCACGATCTCATCGCTGATAAAGGCGCTTACGGTGAGTTTGATATCCACTTTGGCACGAACGGCGGTCGATTGATTGGTGAGAATTTTGATCGCATCCTCTAACATCCGCAGATAAAGAGCGTATCCGATATTTTTGATATGACCGCTTTGGGCATCACCGACGAGATTTCCCCCTCCGCGAATTTCGAGATCGTGGTACGCCAACATCGAACCTGAGCCTAAGAAAGAGTTCGACTCTAACGCCACGAGCCGTTTTTTTGCCTCTTCGGTGAGGTGGTCTTTGTCATCGACGATGAAGTACGCATACCCCTCGATATGCCCCCGTCCGACACGACCGCGAAGCTGATGCAGATCCGCCATTCCGAAGCGATCCGCCCCGTCGATGATCATCGTGTTGACGGTGGGCATATGAATCCCCGATTCGATGATCGAGGTGGCAAGGAGTACATCGTATTGGCGATCGGCAAACTTCGCCAGTTCCTCTTCGGTTTGGGTCGCGCTGATCTGAGAATGGAGGATGAGAATACGCAATTCTGGGAGGATCGCTTTGAGTTCCCCCGATTTGATAATCATCGAATCGATCGAGTTGTGGACGTAGAACACTTGACCGCCGCGACGAAGTTCGCGCAAAATCACCTCTTTGATCAGTTTTTCGTCGTAGTTTTTCACAAACGTCCGTACCCCTAAACGCTCACTTGGAGGGGTGAGGAGCTCAGACATCGTTTTGATCGAGCTTAGGGCTTGGTTGAGGCTTCGCGGGATCGGCGTCGCACTCATGCTGAGGAGATGGACGTTCTCATAGAGCGATTTGAGTTTCTCTTTTTGTTTTACCCCGAATTTATGCTCTTCATCGATGATCACAATCCCCAGCTTCGCACAGCTCACCCCAAATAGGGCATGGGTTCCGACGACGCAATCAAGCTCCCCCGCTTCGAGTGCTCGCAGTGTCGCATTTTTCTCTTTGGTACTGACGAATCGATCCAATTTCGCGACACGAAGTCCAAACGGTGCGAGACGGGCTTTGAGCGACTGGAAGTGCTGAGAGCTGAGCAAAGTTGTCGGAACGACGAGGAGCGATTGGTATCCCCCCTTTGCGGCGGTAAAAATGGCGTTCATCGCCACCTCTGTTTTCCCGAATCCGACGTCCCCACTGAGCAAACGATCCATAATCTGCCCCGAAGAGAGATCACGGACGATGGAGCTAATCGCACTCGCTTGGTCAGGAGTATAATCGAATCCTGATTCTGCTTGGAAACGACGCAGTTCCCCCGCATCGACGTTAATGACGGATGCTTTGATCAGGGCACGGCTCGCCGCGATCCCCACAATCTCCGAAGCGATCTCGAACAGTCGCGCTTTGACCGATTCTTTGAGTTTACCAAAGCTCCCTTTGCCTAGACGATCGAGGACAGGAAGGCTACCTGAGGCGATATAGCGATCAATCGCATCGAGATTTTCGACGGGGAGGAGAAGTTTGTCATCCCCCATGTATTTGATGACGACAAGGTCTTTGATCCCGCCTAGAATCTCCGCCTGCTCGATCCCGACAAATATCCCCACTCCGTACTCTTCGTGGACGACGTAGTCCCCTACTTTCAGATCATCGAGTAGAATGGAAGTACGACGGCGACGCCGTTTTTTCTCATGGCGGTTAAGGGAGAATATGATCTCATCAGGGCCGATCAGGTTGAGGACGATCCCTGATGTTTTTACCGTGATTCCCTTAATATCAAAAATCCCCGCCGCTTTGAGCTGCGTATCGCTCGCGGCGATCAGGGTGAATTTTTTAGCTTTATGGACACTTCTAAGAGTCTCGAAATTTCCACCTCCTAACGGAGTGTATTTTTCAGATTCAGGGAGGATGTCGACTTCCAATCGTTCGCGTGGCAATACAGGCTGATTAAGACCGTACGCTTCATCGAGGACGCTTTTCATCTCACGGATACGCGCAACCCTCTTCCCTTCACACAAATCGACTCCGTGTTCTCCCAATACCCAAAAACCGAGCGAAGCGATGTCTTTCACAAAACTGTCGCTTTGCGCCTGAGCTATCGCTTTTTCGAAATGTTTGTACTGCTGTGCATCGAGGGAGAAAAAGGCGCTCGTCACCTCAATACTCGCTAACTCTTCTTTGTCGGTACGCTGGGTTTCGACATCGAAGACTTTGATCTCTTCGACCTCATCATCAAACAAGCTGATACGGTACGGGTTGCTTTGGTTAGGGACATAGATGTCGAGGATGTCACCGCGATGGGATACCTCCCCCTCCATTTCCACCATATCGACAAAGGTGTATCCCCAGTGGATCAGCTTCTCTTTAAACGCACCCAAATCAATCCGTGAAGCGAATTCAATCGTCTCGCTTTGAAGCAGTGAGGGATCGGGCATTGGAAAAAGAAGGGTTTTAAGAGGTGCTATAATCAGCGGTTTTTTGGACGACGTATGATAGGTACGAAGTGCGGCAAAGAGGGCAAAAAGCTCCTCAGAAAACGGGCGTAAGTCGTCCATATAGGTTGCACGAAAATCGGGTAATACGATATGGGGTACCTCTAAAAAGGTCGAAACATCGCTCAGTTCCGACGCCTCTTTAGCATCCTCGCAGAGGAGAATTTCAGGGCGATTTTTCGGGTTGTTTTTTAGGTACTCATACCATCGTGCTTGTGACATTTATCCTCTTTAAAAACGTTTCGGCGACGCTGAACGAGCCGAAAACCAAATATTCTTTATCTTCATGGAGTGCATCAAATAGACTAAACGGTATTTCTGCCTCACGTAAAACAGATTCAAGCAAATGACGCTCAACAATCCGCCCCTCACTCACCTCGATGATCTCAACCGATTCAATGATGGGTGCTAATATACTCAAAATCTCGCGGTAATCTTTATCCCCATAGGTGTTATAAATCAAGGTTACTTTTTTCCCAGTATAGGCATTAGCAATCGACTCTGCCGCAAGGGCATTATGCCCCACATCGAGGGTAATATTGGTGGCTACTTTACTCAATCTCCCAAACAACGCACTCTGATCAAACAGCGCTT
Source organism: Sulfuricurvum sp. (assembly GCF_028688295.1). Taxonomy (GTDB): domain Bacteria; phylum Campylobacterota; class Campylobacteria; order Campylobacterales; family Sulfurimonadaceae; genus Sulfuricurvum. Next base: position 24,154 of record NZ_JAQTYM010000013.1, on the reverse strand, counting down.
CCGTTGCTTCATATCCCAATATCTCATACGCCGCCATCGCCAATGTCAGATTATCACGTAAATAATCGCTGAGACCATTTTTCATGGCAAGTTGCAATGCCATCTCTTCGATACGTGGAGTCAAACGCTCCGCTAAGGTATAAAGCGTGCACCCTTTTGCCTCTGCAATGCGGCGAGCTATCGACTCCACTTCGGAGTCTTTTTGTCTTCCCAACAAAGCGATAGAGTGCATACTTCGCAGTTTCGTCGTCGCAATAGAATCGATCGACGTGCCCAAAAACGCCGCATGATCAAAATCGATCGGGGTAAAAATACTCAGAACCTTATCAAAAACAGCAGTCGCATCATGCTCACCGCCCAAACCCGCCTCACATACGACGTAATCGCACCCCTCATACACCACCATCGCCAAGAGTGTCGTATATTCAAAATAGCTCAACGACTGTGCGATTGCCGTGGATAATAGAGATAAAAGCTTCTGATGGGCACATTCTAAAACATCATCACTCACTTCAGAGCCGTCCAACCATATCCTCTCGTTAAATCGCAAAATATGAGGCGAGGTGTAATGCCCGATCTTTTGCCCTGCACGGTGCAGTGCAGTTGCCAAAAAACGCCCTGTTGAGCCTTTGCCGTTGGTTCCGACGAGGTGAATTGTTTTTGGGATCGCTAAAGAGTGTTTGATCTGTCGATACGCGCTAGGAAAGCGCTCGTAATCGATCACATCGTAAAAAAGAGGTTTTGCGGAGAGGAAATCGTCTAAATTCATGCGGGCTCTACGCGATTTCGCCCTTTACGTTTGGCATCATAAAGCCGCTCATCTGCCCCGTTCACCAAAGCTTTCAAAGAGGGGTAATCACTACGCCCAGCCACACCTATACTGACACTGACACTGATACGCTGCCCTTGATACATAAAATGAGCTTGCTCAACATGATTACGTACTTTTTCACAAAATACTCTCGCACCGGAGAGTTCGGTATCTCCTAAAATTGCGAGAAACTCTTCCCCTCCATAACGCCCAACAATATCACTGGTACGTGCCTCTTCTTTGAGAATTTTAGAAAAGGCGAGCAAAACTGCATCTCCCGCATCATGCCCATAGGTATCATTTACCGCTTTAAAATAATCCAAGTCAAGCATTGCAACACAAAAACTGCGCCCGTGTCGCTCAAATTCAGCTTCTTTGATTTTAAGATACTCTTCAATTGCCCGTTTATTAAATAATTTGGTTAAAAAATCTTCACGTGATGCTTGGGTGGCTTGTGCTAATTCCTCTTCTAGCATCGTAATCTTTTTCCCCATCTGGGTCACTTTTTCATTGTGGACTTTTAGATCTTTGCTTAATACTTCTACTTTTTCTTCTAAAGTACTGGCAATTTTATAAAGACGTTTATGCGCTGTTTTAAAATCAGTCGGTTTGTCATTTTCCAATGCTTCGAGATCGCGTTTAACCTCTCTAATTTCAGTAGTCGAATTTTCACTCCGTTCAATCAACTCAATCAACTGAGCGGAGAGTTTTTCGAGAAGTATGTCCAGTGCACTCACCATCTCTTCAACACTTTCTTTATCGAGAGCGACCCGCATAGCAATGGCCATTTTCAGTTCTTTTTCGCACTCTGCGGTAGCAACATAGGCAGGGTTATTTTGCAATTTTCGGGAAAGTTCAATTGTTGAAGCATCCATAGTCGGAGCAATCGAGGGGACGAGTGAGGAGACCAGTAAGCGAACCGTTTTTACATAGTCTGAAGTTTCCGGAACCCCTTCATGAAACTTAAGATTTTCAATGGTTCGACGTAAATTCGTAGCATCAACGGAACCAAAAGGGATTAACTTCATAAAAAATGAATCGTCATACAAAGAGAGAAAATTAATCCATGCTTGTTTCAGCAGATCGATTTGCGTAGCTCCACCCTGGGTTTCTAGGATAGTAACGGTTTTTTTAGCGAGTGCGGAAGCCTCTGGATTATGTAATGCATCGATGCTTAGTGCCATTTGTTTCGCCAAAGAGCTCAATAATTCTACCAATATCGATGCTTCATTAGGATTCATACGACTGAGTTTTGAGATCAAAAATCGAATCAATTCCGCCGTTGTTCGAACGCGGTATAATTTAATCTCTTCTGCCGTTTTTTTATCAAGTAAAGAGAGATAGCGATCAATCCCACTGCAGTCTTCAACCACAAATCCTGCTTTTTTCGCTTCTGCACAAAATGTTTCGCTGTAAGCATCCGGAGTCCATACTTTCCCCTCTGCTTTTAGCCGTTCAACCGTGTTACGAACAATTTGATTTATGGTCATATTCTACCTTTTATTTCGACTTCGCACCCTGAGCGGCTACTTGAGCGATAAATGAATCGATCCCTTTTTGTGCACCTTGCCGAATCGCTTCAAAACGTGCTTGATCGCTGATGATAGCATTAGGCTCTATCGCAAAATCATACATTCCATGCGTCGAATATAGTTCTTTCTTTTTATCTCTTGAACGCTCAATGGACATTGAAACGGTAGTTCGGTAAGTAATAACGTACCCATTAGTATCATAGCGCAAAGGGGTAAATCCAACTCCCGAAATAGCAATTTTCAGATGAGTTTGAGAAAGATTTTTGGCAACTAGTGACGTCCTAAATTTTGTAATCACCGCCATGTCAACGGCATCTTTAATGATTACCGTATTTTGCGGATCTTCCATTGAAATTACTACTTCGGTACTGACACTTTCTCCTACTATATTTTTAGCGTAATGGCTTGCAGGTTGATAGCCACATCCACCGAGTAGGATCAAAGCGCTCAGTATCCAATATTTCATTCTCTTAGCCTTTTATCACGAGATTGACAAGTTTACCGGGAATAACGATCGCTTTTACAATCTCTTTTCCCTCAATCCACTTCTCAACTGCGGCTTTTGCAATCTCGATCACCGCTTCTTGAGACTCCGAAACACCCACTTCGATCGTGGCACGATTTTTACCGTTAATCGAAATACCGAGAGCTACGCTATCAACTTCAAATACCTCTTCACGTACCACTTGAACACCGAAATTTTTCCCGCCGAAATACTCGGTTGAGAGTTCCCAACAAATATGAGGAACGATTGGCTCCAGTACAGAGGTCAAAATCCAGTAACCCTCCGTCCAGACATCGCGGTTATTTTGCTCGTTCAGTGCATTCATCGCTTCCATTACACCCGCGATCATGGTGTTAAACGTATGACGCTCACCATAAACCTCTTGGGCACGTTTAAGCGCTTCGTACACTTTTTTACGAGCTGTTTTTTCCTCTTTGGTCAAAGAAGCATGATCGATGCTCGGCAATGCTTTAGTAACATTGACATATTGGCTACGATCAGCAAAACGTTTAAGGAATCGATATGCCCCCTCAACCGCACTGTCGTTCCATTCCAACTCTTGGGTCGGAGGAGCGGCGAAAAGGATAAAGAGACGCGCCGTATCGGCACCATATTTCTCTACCAACGCACCCGGATCGACGGTGTTCCCTTTGGATTTCGACATCTTCGCACCGTCTTTTAGAACCATCCCCTGAGTTAGGAGATGCTCAAACGGCTCATCTGAGCTTACGTATCCCAAATCACGAAGCATTTTCGTAAAAAATCTCGCATACAACAGATGCAAGATCGCATGCTCGATCCCGCCGATGTAGTGATCAACTCCCATCCAATAATCTAGTGCTTCTTTGTCCAAAGCCTCTTTGTAATCATTTTTAACCGTATAGCGGAGATAATACCATGACGACTGGATGAACGTATCCATCGTATCGGTTTCACGGAGTGCAGGTTTGCCGCATTTCGGACACGCACAATGTTTCCATGTCGGATGGTGTTCGAGCGGGTTCCCCTCACCGTTAATGATAACATCTTCAGGAAGTGCCACGGGGAGGTTAGCCTTATCCTCAGGGACGATTCCGCACGATTCACAATGGATCAACGGAATAGGAGCACCCCAATAACGCTGACGGCTGATCCCCCAATCTTTGAGACGGAAATTGATCACTTTTTTACCGAGCTTATTCGCTTCAAAATGATCCATGATGGAGGCTTTAGCGGTGATATTATCCAGACCGCTAAACTCTGCACTATCACGTAAAATTCCCGTTTCGGTATACGCACATCCTGTTGGCAATTCCCCCTCTGAAGGGAAAATAACCGATTTGATCGGTAAATCGTATTTAGTTGCAAACTCGAAGTCGCGATCATCATGGGCAGGAACCGCCATAACCGCACCTGAGCCGTAATCGGTAAGGACGAAATTCGCTACCCAGACCGGAACTTTTTCTCCCGTGAGAGGATGGATCACATTGATACCCAGCGATACACCCTCTTTCGGGCTTGTGGCACGATCACGGGCACTGACACGCTGCATCGCTTTAATCGCATCGGTTGTCGCTTGATCGAGCAATCCGAACGAGATCATATGGCGAACGATTTCATGCTCAGGTGCGAGAGCGGCATAACTCACCCCATAAATCGTATCAGGACGGGTGGTGAAAACATCAAAGCTTTGGTACACGGCACCCAAACGCGCTTCACTCTCCGAATCTAGTTTAAACGCAAACTCCAAACCGTACGATCTACCGATCCAGTTTTCCTGCATCGTCAAAACCTGTTTCGGCCATTTCCCCTCTAGGGTTTTAAGCGATTCTAGGAGTTCTTCAGCATAGTCGCTGATTTTTAGGTAGTACTGATACATCTCTTTTTGGACGATCTCCGTCCCACATCTCCAGCATCCCCCATCAACCACTTGCTCATTTGCCAAAACAGTCAAATCGTGCGGACACCAGTTGAGAAATCCTTGCTTACGATATAGCAACCCTTTGTTGAACATATCGATGATAAATCCCTGCTCAAAGGCTGTATATTCAGGATTCGAAGTAGCAAATTCTCTATCTTCTGAAAACGATAGCCCCAAACCTGCCAACTCGCCACGCATCGTCGCGATATTCTCATAGGTCCATTTTTTCGGGTGAACGCCGTGTTTAATCGCCGCATTTTCCGCCGGCATACCGAAACTGTCCCATCCGATCGGATGGAGAACATTAAAACCTTGCTGACGATAATAGCGGGCAAAGGCATCACCGATGGTGTAATTACGGACGTGTCCCATGTGGATACGCCCTGATGGGTAAGGGAACATACTGAGAACATATTTTTTTGGTTTTGAAAAATCATCACTAGGTTCGTATGCTTTGGTTGCACTCCAAAGATTCTGCCATTTGGATTCGATAGATGCAGGGGTATAATTCAAACAAAACTCCTATTATTCATAATTCTCTTTGGCTTTGGCACTTTCGATAAAAACCATCCCGATAGAAAAAAGATTGGCAATCAATGCACCGATCGCTAATGACATTGCCCAACCTAAGTTACCAACTACTTCTATATAGATGAACGCAGGAATCAAATGAAGATCCGCAACCAACGACGCCGCGAGTAATTCTGCCGCCAAAAGATTACGAACACCCAATTTCAAAATCGTCGAAATCAAGTTCAAACTGGCTGCAATAAACAACATGATTGATGTATGATCGTATAAAAATGCCGCTGTAGAGGTTAAACTCATCAGCGTGAAAAATACATAAACTACTTTACCCCAATCCATAAATGACTCCTTTAAACTACACCTTGCTCAAACTGTGCACGCAGACGCTCTTTTTCCGCTTGACGTGCCGCCTTTTGTGAGAGTTTAGCACGATAATTCTTCACATCAAATCCAAACCACTGTAAAATCGGTGATGCAACAAAAATCGAACTGTAAGTTCCGACGCCGATACCCACGAGTAAGGTAAACGCAAAGGCGTGGATAATCTCTCCGCCAAAAAGAAACAATACCACAACTACCAACAAGGTCGTTAATGACGTCAAGGTTGTACGAGAAAGAGTTTTTGTAATCGATTCATCGATGATATCTACTAAACTCGTCTCTTTTGAATCGGTAATTCCCTCACGGATACGGTCAAAAACAATAATGGTATCGTTAATCGAATATCCTAAGACCGTCAGTAAGGCTGCAAGAACATCAAGATTAACATCCAAACCGATAAGGGCAATAGCCCCCATCGCAATCGAAATATCATGAACCAATGCCAAAACCGATGCTACAGCAAAACGCCATTCAAAGCGGAAAGCGACATAAATCAATATCCCGATCATTGCGAGAGTGAGAGACATAATCCCTTTTTCGCGCAGTTCACTCCCAACTTTTGCCCCAACGATATCGACGCGACGAATTTCAAATTGACCTGTTCCCGCCAATTTCTCACGTACCGCATCACCAATATCTTGAGTCACACTCTCTGAACTGCTTTTAAGACGAATGACAACTTCATCAGGCGAACCAAACTCGTTGATGGAAGAGCCTTCAAACATGGCATTTCCACTGAGGCGTGTACGCATCTCATCAATCGGCGCGGTCCCCTCATATTTGACTTGAACAATCGTCCCGCCGACAAAATCAATCCCAAAGTTAAATCCTTTCGTAGCGATAAGTGCGTACGAACCCAAGACCATTATGATGGAGATAATAATCGCGATTTTCGATTTTCCCATAAAAGGGATTGAGCGGGCAGCTTTAAATAATTCCATACTTACCCCTTTATCCCGAAATATTTACCCGGTGTTTTTGATTTAGACATACGGTTTTCCAACATCTGATAAATCCCGTGTGTCCCCAAAATAGCCGTTAGCATCGATGCCAAAATCCCGATACTGATCGTGATTGCAAACCCTTTGATCGCACCTGTGCCATACACATACAACACAACCGCCGCGATCAATGTGGTGATATTAGCGTCCAAAATTGCCCGCATCGCGTTGTCGTATCCCGCTTCGATCGCTTTACGCACTGAATACCCTTGACGGATCAATTCACGTATCCGTTCGGTGATAATGACATTCGCATCAACCGCCATACCGACGGTAAGGACGATCCCTGCCATCCCCGGAAGTGTCAACGTCGCCCCAAAGAGTGCCATAACGGCGAGAATCAGTGCGAGGTTTACTACCAGTGCGATATTTGCAACCACACCAGCCGCTCCGTAATAAACGATCATAAAGAGAGCGACCAATACAAATCCACCGATCAATGCTACCATACTGGCTTTAATGCTATCCGCTCCGAGGCTTGGTCCCACAGAGCGTTTTTCCATCATGTAAATCGGAGCGAGCAAGGCGCCGGAGCGCAGTGCAATTGCTAAATCATTTGCTTCGGCTACACTGTAGTTTCCACTGATTTGCCCCGATCCTCCACCGATCCGCTCATTGATCACCGGAGCAGAGTACACTTTTCCATCCAACACGATGGCGAGTCGTTTACCGACACTTTTACCGGTAAAGTCACCAAAAATCTGTGCGCCGGCAGCGTTTAGTGAAAAATTGATCACCGGACGGTTGTTTTGATCATATCCGACTTGAGCATCGGTCAGCATCGTCCCATCTAAAATAGGGATTTCATTTACCAAATGCTTAACCTCAGGGGCAAGAGCATCTTCGAGGATCACGTCCCCGAAACTTAACGCCTCTGCATTGCTGAGATCATTCACACGCATTGCACGATCTTCATCCACTGCCATCAATTCGAGTTTGGCAGCACGAGAAATCAGCTCACGTGCACGTTGCTCTTCTTCAGGGGTTTTGATACCCGGTAGTTCAACGAGGATTTTATCAAGCCCTTGTTTTGCAACCGTAGGTTCAGCGAGACCGAATTGATCGAGACGATTTCGAATGGTCTCGATCGCTTGATCAACCGCTTGCAGTTTCAGTTTTTCGACCGCTTCTGGGGTAATGGAAACGCTATATTTCCCCTCATTTGCATGGACAATTGTCCCCTCAAGTGTTTTAAGGTGTTCATCTACAGCCTTGGCATCATCACTGTCTAGAAGTTCAAAAGCGACTTTCCCCTCTTGAACACTCAACCCTTCGATCAAGATATCATTATGTTCTGCAAAATGCTTCATTCCCGAAGCCAACGCTTTAATTTGCGAGTTCACCGCTTCTTCAGTTTTTACCCCTAAAAGCATGTGCAATCCACCTTGGAGGTCAAGCCCTAGAGTGATTTTTTTTCCCTCCGAACTTTGTGTAAACGAAGGATACGAGAAAAAAAGACCGAAAACCGTAGCGATAATTAAAAGAACGACGCGATAATTAAACTTCATCCTCGTACTTTCGTGCAACCGCGTCTTTGACAAGACGTACTTCGGTTTCATTATTTAATTTAACGGCAAAAAAGCCCTCTTCTACTTTTTTGATCTCCACGATCAAACCGCCACTGGTAACCACTTTATCCCCTTTTGCAAGGGCTTCTAGCATCTCTTTGTGCTTTTTGGCTTGTTGGTTTTGAGGACGAATGATCACGAAGTACATAATCGCGATCAAAAAGACAAATGGGAGGATTTGAGAAACGAATTCCATTGCGCTACCTTGATTCTATAAAATTGGGGCATTATACTCAAATGTGACTAACAGAGGTATAATTCCATCATGAAATTACCAATAATCACCTATCGCGAACTTTACCTCTCTGTGGGGATAGCCCTTGGCTTTAGTGCATTTCTTTATTTTGAACATTTTGATCTCACATCCAAATTCCTCAACACTATTTTAGGGCTTTCTGCCCTGTACGGATTTTTATTCGTCTCCAAAAAAACCATTCTCCTCAGCGGCTTTTTCATCGGTCTGTTGTGGTGCTATTGGATCGGATTTAGTTTTCAATATTACGGTCTTGGATGGGCGACATGGCTCGTTGCTTTGGGCTTTGGAATGGTTTATTCTCTCTACTATGGAACCATGGCACTTACCACTAACGCTTATCTTCGTGCCCTTATTCTCTTTGGTCTCACATTTGTATGGCCGATGGATTTTAACTGGATGCAGCCGGAACTTATTTTTGTCGAAAGTTATATGGGATTTGAAAAATGGCAATTTGCACTTATTCTATTCTCCCTTGCATCAACAAAATACTTTGAGAATGTCAAAAAAATCATCCCCCTCGTATTCCTTCTCGGAGCCGTTGAAACGGCCTACACTCCACCACCGGTTCCTGATGTAAAGATCAAACTGGTTTCTACCGATATTTCCCAAGATTTCAAATGGCAAAATGAACGCTTGGATCAAACCTTAGCAGAAAACTTTGCCGCTATTGATGACGCTATTGCACAAGGGTACGATCTCGTAGTTCTACCCGAATCGGCATTTCCGATCTATATGAATGAACACGACACTATTTCTGAAGCACTCGCAGCACGTTCATTGCATATTGCTATTCTCACAGGAACCCTCCATAAAGAGGACAATCTCAACTATAACGTCTCCTATCTCTATAGCGAAGGCACTCTTACGATCGCGAAAAAAACGATCCTCGTCCCCTTCGGCGAGTACATTCCCCTCCCTGAATTTTTACGAGGATGGGTCAATCGTGAGATTTTCGGAGGAGGAGCCGATTTCGTAACGGCAGACAAACCGACCGATTTTGAGGTTAAAGGGGTGCATTTCCGCAACGCCGTCTGCTACGAAGCAACCCGAGAAGAGCTTTATACCCCGGAGGTTCGCTATATGATCGCAGTCAGTAATAACGGATGGTTCAAACCCTCCATCGAACCGACGGTGCAAAAATTATTGATCCGGTTTTATGCACGGAAAAACAACACGATAGTTTTTCATGCCGCGAACGGCGGGGGAAGCGGAATCCTTTACTAATGCGCCTTGCGCAAAAAGAATTTTAAGACCCCATATCCGATAACTCCCGATAAAATCGATCCCATCAAAATTCCCAATCGCTCGTCCGTTAGTGAAATTCCCTCTATACGTGCCCCTTCAAAGGCAAGTGAACCAATAAACAAAGACATCGTAAATCCGATTCCGCTCAAGATCGACACACCGTAAAGCAGTTTCCAATTCATCCCTTCAGGGAGTTTTCCGATTCCCATCCATACCGCCAAAGCACTAAAAGCAAATACACCTATTTGTTTTCCGAAAAAGAGCCCTAATGCAATACCTAACGTGACGCTGTCATAAAAATCTTTTGCAGATACGTTTGAAAAACCAATCCCCGTATTGACAAAAGCAAACAGTGGGAGAATCACATAATTCACGGGAGCATGAAGCGAATGTTCCAACGCATAAAAGTTACTCTGATTGTTTTTCAAAGGGATGATAAGCCCCAATATAACACCCGCCAATGTAGCATGAACACCCGATTTCAGTACCGCAGTCCATAACACAATACCCACGAGGATATACGCGGCATGATTAGTATTACCACGAAGGTTCATAGTGATCAAAATCGTTATCATTGAAGCGGCAATAATAAAAGAGAGGATTGATAAATCAGCAGTATAAAAAAAGGCAATAATGATGATGGCACCCAAATCGTCGATAATAGCAAGTGCCAATAAAAAGAGCTTTAGCCCTTTGGGAACACGATCACCCAATAAGGTTAGAATACCTAATGCAAAAGCAATATCGGTAGCAGAGGGGATTGCCCATCCACCGATTGCCGTTGGGTTATCCCAGTTAAACCACGCATAAATGAGGGAAGGGACAAGCATCCCTCCGATAGCAGCAAAAGCAGGTACCGCAATCGCTTTCGGATCACGAAGCGATCCTTCGATCACCTCTCTTTTAATCTCCAATCCCACCATAAAAAAGAAAATGGCCATCAAACCGTCATTAATCCAAAGTAATAAAGGTTTTGCAATTACCAAAGTTCCAAAACTGATCACAACGGGAATCTCTGTTAAGGATGCATACCATGTATGCAAAGAGGTATTGGCCATAATCATGGCTAATATCGTAGCTATAACCAACAATATACCGGTTACCGATTCAAGTTTGAAGAAGTTGATAAGATTGTTTTTGATCATAAATTTCCTTTAGGAGGGTGAAAGAACGTGAAGGAAAAGTAATCTTTCTTTGTAGCTATTAAGAAAGATATACTTTTAAGGTGGAATACAATAAAAAAACATTGCATACCCACTAACTTAGGAGTATCGTAGCCAAGGAGGGCAAACGGTTAGTAAATCAATCGACTAAAATCAACTACTTTAATTTACTAAAAGCATCTAAAATTGTTTGTTTTTTCTCAGCGTCTAATGGAATTTCATTCGAAATAAAAATATAAAATTCTGCCCGTCGATTCTTAGCACGATCTGCTTCCGTATTATTGGATGCGATTGGTTTTGCAGAACCAAAACCCGCAGTTGAAAGGCGATCAGAAGCAACTCCATTTTTTATAAGTTCCCGCATTATGGTTTCAGCACGCTTTGCCGAGAGTTCAATATTATCTCGAAATGGAGAGTTCTTCGGAAGTGGCTGATTGTCGGTATAACCTCGCACAGAAATATCAACATTAGACGGGAGTGCTTCGATAATCATTGCAACACGACGTATAAACATATGCATCTCTTCATCATCGATTGTTGCATTGGCTCCTCGAAACGGAATTGCAGCCGGTAATTTTAGCAAAACTCCATCCATCGTTTGATCCAGAGGACCTTCGCCTCCACCCATGGAAGCATTCTGTAGCTCTTGCTGAATTTTACTAACACTATCTTTAAGTTCTTGTTCAGTCGGTTCTGCCCCAATCAAAACTGAACCTCCCTGCTCTGTTAAGGCTTGACCGCTAGGCTTGCCGCTTGCATCAGGATCAGGATTTTTTGTATCAGGAATCATCGGTAAAACAGGATTAATTCTCTCATCGACTGGAGCGTATTCATAAATCTTGACGAATTCCTCTTTAATCGCTTTCAACTTCTCTTTATTGACCGATGCAATCGCATACAAAGCAATAAAAAGTGCTAAAAGGAGACTGAAAAAGTCGGCTGTTGGAACCGCCCATTTCTCTCCGCCTTCACATTCAGGACATTTTTTACATTTATGTTTTCTTGCCATTGTTTTACTTAATTAAATGAACTGTGTTTTGCTTCACCCGGAGGGAGAAAATTAAGTAATTTTGCTTCAAGAGTACGGGGGTTATCTCCATGAACGATACCAATTATCCCTTCTAGCATCAATTTTTGTTCTTTGATGATATGATGCGATTTGGCGATCATTTTTCTACCAAGCGGACCTAACAGTACGTAAGATGAAAAAATTCCAGTAACAGTTGCAGTAAATGCACCGGCGATACCAGCTGCCATTTCAGCAGGATTATCAAGTTTTTTGAGTGCAAGGATTAGACCAAGAACTGCCCCGATGAGTCCCATAACGGGCGACGTCTCCCCCGCAAGAACCCAATAATGTCCTGAACCGTGATAATAATGTTCTGTCTCTTCGATGACAAGCTCCAGTGTTTCGATAATCGTATCGACTTCATTCCCATCGACTGCCATACTGAGACCTTGTTTTAAAAAGGGATTATCGAGTTGAGCCACTTGAGCTTCAAGTGAGAGCAAACCATCACGACGAGCTTGTAAAGATAATTCAATAATCTGTTTAATTCTAGCTTCTAGATCGACAGGATTTTTTTTAAACACAAATCCTAAATTTTTAAAGGCCCCCCTAACAAATTCACCATCTGTGGCAACCATAGCAGCAAGCATTGCCGTAGGAAAAATAATGATAAGAGATGCTAAGTGAATTAGATGTAAAGGATTCCCACCATCTAATATATCCCCCACTGAAATCGCAACGACAGCACCAACAATCCCTAAAATAACGGTTAAATCCACATGAATCCTTTATCATTTAGTTATCGTTTCGTAGATATTCTCATGATCTACAACTCACGTATCTTTGAAAACCGTTTAACTTTTGGGTGACGTTTTCTTAGTGTCGAACGTTTAGATTATTCGCTTTAATCACATTAATGATCGATTGTACTTGTTTCATTTTTGCCTCTTCATCATCCATATTATGGATTGCTTCGAGGTTAAATTCACTCAGTTTCGTATCTAAATACCCCGTATCGAGTTTCCCGTCGATAAAATCTTGATCACGAACGATTTGACGATGCAACGCGATATTAGTAGGAACCCCTTCGATCAAAAACTCATCCAATGCACGTCGTGCTTTACGAACCGCATCTTCCCATGTCAATGCCGAAACAATCAGTTTCCCGATCATCGAATCATAGTTTGCAGGGATCTGATAATTGGTGTACGCCATAGAATCCAAACGTACCCCCGGGCCACCTGGAGCAAGGTAGTTAGTAATCAATCCCGGCGAGGGGACAAAGTTCATTTTTGGATTCTCCGCATTGATACGAAACTCGATCGCATATCCTCGAAATTTGATCTCTTCTTGCAAAAATTTGAGCGGATCTCCTTCTGCGATTTGAATCATTCGCTGAATCAAATCGATCCCAGAAATCACTTCAGTCACCGGATGCTCAACTTGAACGCGGGTATTCATTTCGATAAAGTAAAAATTATCATCCGCATCCACCAGATACTCGATCGTCCCCACACTCTCATATCCGAGTTTGAACATCGCTTTGGTCGATACACGATAAAGCTCACGACGTACTGATTCGTTTAATAACGGCGAAGGGGCGATTTCGATCACTTTTTGGTGACGACGTTGTATCGAGCAATCGCGGTCTCCGAGGTGAACGACGTTGCCATATTTGTCCGCAACAATCTGAATCTCGATATGACGAGGATTTTTGAGATATTTTTCGATAAATACTTCACCTCGACTGAAAAAGCGCAATGCTTCTTTCGTTGCCGATTCGTACATCTCTTTAAAATCAGAGGCTTTCTGAACGATACGCATCCCACGTCCACCTCCTCCAAATGCTGCCTTGATAATCACCGGAAATCCGATATCTGCAGCAATCTGTTCGGCATCATTGATGTTGTCAATCGGCTCATCCGTCCCTGGAAGCATCGGAACACCTACTGCTCGCATCGCTACTTTCGATGCCATTTTATCCCCAAAAAGGGCTACGTGCTCCGGTTTTGGACCGATAAATATGATCCCGTTATCGATACATGCCTGTGCGAATTCGGCACTCTCGGACAAGAAACCGTATCCCGGATGGATTGCATCACACTCCGCTTTTTTTGCCAAAGAAATAATACGCTCATAATCAAGATACGCTGCAATCGGATCTCCCATAATCGGATAACACTCATCCGCTTTACGAACCCATACCCCGTTCACATCCACTTCGGAAAAAACAACTACACTTTTTATATCGAGTTCTTTACACGCACGGATAATCCGCAAAGCAATCTCACCGCGATTGGCAATCAAAATTTTTTTAATTTTCGTTGTTTGCATAGGTTTCCTTTTGGAATATTTGAATGGTGGAATACTAAATCAATCGAAATCAAAACGGTATCAAAAAAAAATCTGCCTATTATTTCTTGGCCTAAATTCACCCAAACCTCACTACAATACTCTCATGCAATTATTCTACTCATATCGGCATATCATTGTCACTCTCGTGCTGTTTGTGCTGATCACGGCGATTTCACTCACCTTTAGGTATGAGCTAGCAATGACTAACATTATTTTGATCCACCTTTTGCCGGTTATTGTTATTGCGCTTCGAGGAGACATCCGCTCCAGCATGATCGTCACAACCCTCTCCATTGCCCTCTTAGCACTCTATATTCCCCCTACGCTTAGTTTGATCGTTCATGAGATGATCTATATTTGGAGTTTTATTATTTTTTACATCGTCGGATACATCATCACCATTCAGGCAAAACGGATCCATCTCAACAGTATGAAAGAGATTTTGTACCATACCCTCTCGCACGATCTCAAAACTCCTCTCTCTTCTATAATGGGGAATGCAACCTTTTTAGTCGAGACCCATCCTCTCGATCCCGCGTTACGCTATAAAGCACTCTCACAAATCATCGAATCAAGCCGTCAAATGAATCGGTTGATCAGCAGTCTGCTCGATAGTGCCAGACTCCAAGATACACAAACACCTCTAAAAAAAGAGTGGTGCGATCTCCAAGATCTGATCGCATTAGCGCTTCGAGAATTTCGCAGTGATGTCCTGCATGAGAGAGTTGTGTTCCGTATTGAGAATGATATTCCCCTCTTTTTTGGCGACAGTAGCTTACTGATGCGTCTTTTTGTGAACCTCATCGATAATGCTTTGAAATATTCCGATAACGCAAAAGCGATTGAAATTTCGATCACCGTAAGCAAGGAGAAATTACAGATCCTCTTTTTTAACGAATGTCCCCCAATTCCCCAAGAGGAATTGGATAATCTGTTCAAAAAATTCTACCGTGCGGGAAATACAGCAGATATCTCCGGCAGTGGCATCGGTCTCTCGATTGCACGAGATATAACCCGTGCCCATCATGGCGAGATCCGTGCTTTCAGTTCTGATCACGGCATCCGTATCGAAGTGACATTACCGATACTCAAACGCCCTGCATCTTTAGATATGGAGACCTTATGAAACCGCATCAGCTCATTTTAATCGTCGAAGATGACGAAGCGATCAGTCGCCTTTTACAGTTGGCATTTACCCAGCAAGGACATCGAACACTCCTAGCCAAAAACAAACAAAGCGCACTCCGTGAGATTCAAACACGCAGTCCCGATATTATTTTACTCGATTTGGGTCTTCCCGATGGAGACGGTAAAGAGCTGATTCGTACCATCCGCTCTCAACTCAGAATCCCTATTATTATTGTTTCCGCACGAAGTGATGAAGAAGAGATTATTAGCGCACTGGATGAAGGAGCCGATGATTACGTCACTAAACCGTTCTCTACGAATGAACTTTTTGCTCGTGTACGTTCTGCACAACGCCGTTTTTTGGTTCACAATACCTCCAGTTCGATTATTACTTGCGATGTTTTGCAGATCGATATTGAACAATTTACCTTTACCAAAGAGTCTCTCCCTATCAAACTCACCCCTACGGAATTCAACCTCCTAAAATTCCTGATGCTTAACCGTAATCAAGTCCTCACTCACAGTAAAATTCTCAAAGAGGTATGGGGAATAGGGTATCAGCACGAGATGCAATACCTACGTACCTATATCAATGCACTGCGTAAAAAAATTGAACCCAATCTCACCTCACCTACCTACATCCAAACGGAGCTTGGAATAGGGTATCGATTTGTTTGCAATAATCCAAACTAAAGAGCCTTATTAAACATAGTTGTTTACTATGGTATATTGGCTTTTTCAAATTTTGCTATTATAATGACCAAAAAAACAGGGTTATCTCATGAAAATCGCGGCAAACATTACTGAACTCATCGGCAACACCCCCCTAGTACAGCTAAATGCTCTCTCCAGCAACACCGAAGCAACCATTTTAGGAAAATGTGAATTTATGAACCCTACCAGCTCGGTCAAAGACCGCATCGGGTTTAACATGATTAAAACAGCTATGGAAGAGGGGAAAATCAATGCGGACACCCTTATTATTGAACCCACTAGCGGCAATACGGGGATCGCCCTTGCCTCTATCTGCGCCGCACTCGGACTAAATCTCACCCTCACTATGCCAGAATCAATGTCGATCGAGCGACGCAATCTCCTTAAAGCACTCGGTGCCAATTTGGTACTTACTCCTGCTGCCTCAGGAATGAAAGGAGCAATTGATGAAGCCAATGCTCTCGTAGCGTCCCATCCAAATGCTATCGTTTTACAACAGTTTGCTAATCCGTCGAATCCAGATATTCATCGTACTACCACCGCACAAGAGATTCTTCGAGATACTGACACTCAGGTGGACATCTTTATTGCCGCTGTCGGAACTGGCGGGACCATCACGGGAACAGGTGAAGCACTCCGAGCCGCTTTACCGAATATCCAAATCATCGCGGTAGAGCCGAAAGATTCTCCTGTTCTCTCCGGCGGTAAAGCGGGAGCTCATAAGATCCAAGGAATCGGTGCGGGATTTATCCCTGATGTTCTCAATACCACCTTATATAACGAAGTTATTACCGTTAGCAACGAAGAAGCAATCGCTGCTTCAAAAGCACTTGCAAAAACGGAAGGACTCCTTGTCGGCATCTCTGCGGGGGCTAACGTCCATGCTGCTTCCCTGATTGCAGCACGCCCTGAAAACAAAGGGAAAGTGATTGTCACCATTCTATGTGATACTGCAGAGCGCTATCTTAGTACACCGTTGTTTGAATCATAAATGCTTTTAGAGACAATTCGGTGCATCGATGGAGAGGCTCAACATCTCTCCTTTCATCAAATACGCTTAGAACGTACTCTTTATTCACTAGGCGTGGAAAAGTACTATGATTTAGCCAGCCTGATTACCCCACCAGATAATGCTCTCTACCGATGCCGCTTTCTCTACAATGCCGATACTTTTTTCCTGGAATTTCTCCCCTATCTCCCTAAAAAAATCGACTCACTGAAGCGGGTGTATGTCGACAACGTGGATTACTCTTTGAAATATGCAAACAGAGAGTGTTTAAATACTTTATATGAGCAACGCGGAAGATGTGACGATGTTCTTATTATTAAGAATGGTTTTCTCACCGATACAACGATCAGTAATATCGCCTTATTCATTGAGGGGAAATGGCTCACACCTGATAAACCTTTACTCATGGGAACTACACGTGCGAGGCTAATTGATCAGGGCCTTGTTTTTCCTGCACCTTTACACGAAAAAGATCTTGAGCGCGCAAGCAATATCGCCATAATGAATGCGATGATGGGATTCATTGAAGTCGAAAATGGTATAATTACTTAAAAAATAGGTCAGCACTAATGTTATTCGATATTATCAAAAGTTCTTCATTCGCCCGTTTAATGGAAAACCATGTTCGGGATATGCTTATTTACCTTTTTGAAAATGACCAAAATTTTGGCATTTTATGTAAAATAGAACAGGTGACATTTGACCCTCCTCTCCCACAACATCTTAACGAAGAATTTCGGGCAATGACCCTCTTTTTTTTAGCAGGATATACCTTTGAAAGTGCGCGGATAGATAATGATATTTTGATTTTTGAAGCAGGGTTCGGTCAAGAGAATATCGGTAGTTTCGTCTCGGTTCCACTACTCTCTATTGTTCAAATTATTATTGATGACACCCCTGCATTCGTCAATCTCGCCCTTCCGCAAGAGCATCACCCAGCTATTAATATCGAAAAGCATGAAGGGGTTCAGAACTCGATGAGTGCGTTACTCGCGAATCCTGAAAATCAGAAGTTTTTGAAGAAGAAGTAAAATCCTTAATCCCGTTCGCCCTGAGCATGTCGAAGGGTGTTCATGGTTCGACATACCCAAAGGGCACGTGAGCTCACCACGAACGAAACTAAATTACAATTTTAATCCAAGTAGATAAGTGACCACATTGTCGATAAACGCATCGTGTTTACGCTCTTTACTGTAGGCAATGTAAAACTTGCGTTTAATTTTATAGTTTTTGATCCGCGCTTCGAATAATTTTCCCTCTTCCACTTCATCACTGATAACGTGACGGGAAATAACCGATACGACAGGACGAACCGCATCTTTTGGTGAACGCATCAATGTCTCTTTGATCGCTGTAGAGCTTGCGACAACACCGATTACATTGAATCCAGAACACTCAACGCCGATCTCTTCAAATACTTCTGCCGTCAACTTACGGGTATGAGAGTTCTCATCACGGCAAATCCAATCAAATTTGTACAAGTCTTCTTTGCGAAGTTGTTTTGGAATCGGCTGATTAGAGAAAACGACCAACTCATCCTCTTCCCACTCACGGTAAATCAAACCATCTTTAAATACCGGTGATTCGATCAATGCAATGTCAATCTTTTTATCAATCAATTGATCCACAATCTCTTCTGAAAAAGCAACACGAATATGGACTTCATTGTTAATTTTCTCTTTCAGTTGGCCGATATAAGAAGGCAATACGTAGTTACCGATAGCGTACGAAGCACCTACCACAAAAGTAAACTCTTTATTGATGATTTTCAGAAGCTCTTTTTCACTCGATTGGATTGCTTTTTCGAGTTTGATCGCAATACGGAAAAGGTCTTCACCCTCTTTAGTAAGTTTAATCCCGTTCTTTTTACGCTCAACTACACGGGTATCGAGGTAATCTTCGATAAATTTAATCTGTTGCGTTACCGCTGGCTGAGAAATACCGAGTTTTGCGGATGCTTTTGAAAAACTTTTCTCTCTCACAACTGTCAAAAAGGTCATGAGTTTTGCAAAATCTTTTAACATAATAATTCCTATAAGCTGAATGAATAGCACTATTATAACTCATTATTATAACCAATGCAAGAGTTGAAAATTACTTTTTATTCCAGATTGCCAAAGGAATTTAAAAAATAGAAAACTTGGGTTATAATAAATTAACTATTAATATAAGTAAGGCGACAACGGCATGGATGAAATTCTCTCAAATCTCAATGAAGCACAGCGCAGTGCGGTGGAGCGGATTGATGGTCCCTTGCTGATTTTAGCAGGAGCAGGAAGTGGTAAAACCAAAACTATCACCACCCGTCTTGCTTACCTTCTTGATCAAGTAGGGATTCCAGCCGGCAACACTCTAACATTGACGTTTACCAATAAAGCAGCAAAAGAGATGCGTGAGCGGGCGATGGGACTAATCACTCAAAATTCCTACCCTCCGTTGCTGTGTACGTTTCATAAATTCGGACTCCTTTTTCTTAAATTTCACATCCATTTACTCGGACGCGGCAATAATTTTGTGGTTATCGATACGGATGACAAAAAAAAGATCATTAAAAAAATCAATGCCGATCTCCCTACGGCGCTTATCGCCAGTGAAATCTCACGCTATAAAAACTCGCTCATTGACCCCACAGAAGCATACGCACAAGCTGAGCTCACCAACTATAAACACATCGCTAAGATCTATGAAGAGTACGAAGCGTATCTCCTTAAAAATAATCTTGTCGATTTCGATGATTTACTCTGTCTTACCTATAAGCTTCTCGATGAACATCCCGATTTATGCAAGCAAACCTCTGAGAAGTACCGCTATATCATGATCGATGAGTATCAAGATACGAATGAACTGCAATTGCGCCTACTCCAAAAACTATGCTCTACCCACAACAACCTCTGTGTCGTCGGTGATGATGATCAAAGCATTTACGGTTGGCGCGGAGCGCATGTGCGCAATATCCTCGAATTCGATCAAGATTTTGCCGATGCAATGGTGGTCAAACTCGAATACAACTACCGCTCTACTCAGCCGATCCTCACTGTGGCAAATGCCCTTATCGAGCACAACCGTTCCCGTTTAGGGAAAACACTTCTTGCTACCAAAGAGGGGGGAGACGATGTTCAAACCATCACCTCCAACGATGAGAGTGAAGAGTCCCAAAAGATAGCCAAGGCGATTAAAGGATTAATTACACAAGGTGTACGCCCCAATGAAATCGCTGTCCTTTACCGTATCAATGCCCTCAGCCGATCTCTCGAAGAGGGGCTAAATCGTGCCGGAGTCGCCTACAAACTCGTCGGTGGTTTACGCTTCTATGATCGTGCCGAGATCAAAGACCTCATCAGTTATCTACGGGTCATTACCAATATTCATGATAATTTTTCACTCAAACGAATTATCAATAAACCCAAACGAGGCTTAGGCAAAGCAACCATCGACAAAATCGAACTCTCTTCTATCGAGGCAGAGAAATCAATGTTTGAGTTTATTGCGACCCTCAGTGACAGTGAACTCGAAGGGTTAGTACGGAAAAAAAGTGCCGGAGAGTTGCGTGATTTTATCAATGAAATTCTCGAATTACGTCGTGTTTCCGAAGAGGCTATTTACCGCTTTATTGACCTGCTTGAAGAGCGTTTTAAAATCAAAGAGACCCTTAAAGGGCTTCCGGATGAAGCGGAAAAGATTGCTAACGTCGACGAATTTTATGGACTCTTTCGTGATTATGTCAAACAAAATCCGGAAAGCTCACTTGCAGAATTTTTAAACGACATCACCTTACAAAGCGAACAAGACCAAGTCGAGGGTGAAAGTATCTACATCATGAGCATCCACGCTTCCAAAGGGCTTGAATTCGAACATCTTTTCGTCATTGGAATGGAAGAAGGATTTTTACCTCTCATCGGAGACGGGAGTGATCTTGAAGAAGAGCGCCGATTAGGATACGTTGCTATCACCAGAGCCAAAAATAACCTCACCCTCTCTAACGTCAACAGCCGTTTCTACAAAGGACGTCGTACTGATCTGCAAAAGAGCCGTTTTATCAATGAG
This sequence comes from Sulfuricurvum sp., assembly GCF_028688295.1. Lineage (GTDB taxonomy): Bacteria > Campylobacterota > Campylobacteria > Campylobacterales > Sulfurimonadaceae > Sulfuricurvum. The sequence goes on along the minus strand of NZ_JAQTYM010000013.1, from coordinate 3,005 downwards.
GCGGGGTTGTGTGAGGGTTCTTTGATCTTAGAAAAAAACACCTCCTATAAAAAAGGGGATTTGGTGCGCCATAAAATCTTCGGTGCCGGACGGGTCGAAGGTGTTAGTAAATCGGGCAGAGAATTCAAACTCAGCATTAATTTCGGAGGCAATAAACGTGATATTTTGGCCTCATTTGTCGAAAAGCTGTAGTCTCTTATGAATCGCCTCTTCGTTGCTTATAAACCCTCTGGTATTAGCTCAAACCAACTCTTAGGACAGCTCAAACGACGTTATAAGGTTAAAAAAGCGGGTTATTCCGGTACCTTAGACCCTTTTGCCAAAGGGGTACTCATTATCGCATTCGGCAATCATGGACGCCTTTTCCGCTTTTTAAACAAAACCCCAAAGCGTTATCGTGCCACATTGTGGCTAGGAGCCTATTCTCCAACATTAGACATCGAAAAAATTGAGACGATAGAGGTCACACAACCTGTTAGTATTGAACAGCTAAAAGCTGTTTGTCTCTCTCTCACGGGCTCTCTTACCTATCTGCCTCCTAAATACAGCGCTAAACGTATCGAAGGACGCAGAGCCTATGAATTCGCCAGAGAGGGAAAAGAGGTTGATTTACATGAAATCACCTCGACGATTTATGATCTCTCTCTCATCCACTATTGCCATCCATTTGTCACCTTCGAAGCAACCGTGTCAGAGGGCAGCTATATTCGCTCGCTCGGAGAGATGATTGCCAATCGTTTAGGTTTAAATGGTGCCCTTAGTGCATTAGAGCGACTTAATGAGGGGCAATTTGTTTATGAAAATGAAAAAGAGTTGGATATAAAAACCTCTCTCGCCATCACCAAAAACCGCTATAATGGCACATTACAAACAATTCTTTTAGGTCAACCATTAGCACGTGAAGATTTTGATCTAAACGAGAGTGGAACCTACTGGATCGACAACGGCGATACCATCTCCATTATAGAGATTACCGCCGAGGGTGTCCGTTATATTCTCAATAAGGTTGAAGCATGCTGATCCTCTCCCGCAGAGCCGAAGAATCGATTATTATCGCCGATACAATCACCGTTAAAGTGGTATCAATCGAAAAAGGGGTTGTTAAACTTGGGATTGATGCTCCACATGATATTCGTGTATTACGCAGTGAACTTGTTCGTGCGGTTAAAGATTCTAATAAAGAAGCCTCTTGTGGACATGATGAGTCTCTCTTTCAACAACTGGTACAAAAACTAAAGTTATGATCCGATATCGTGCCTACGCCAAAGTCAATATTTTTCTAAAAATCACCGGAATGCGGGGTGATTATCATACGTTAAGCTCCCGTTTTATGCGAGTCAATACACTTTTTGACACCCTCTGGTTTGAACCGAAATCGACTCCTGAGTTTGAAATTCGAGGTGATTTTGATTGTGAAGTCTACACTAACACCATCTACAAGGCCTATAAATATCTCCAAAGTGCCACCCGATCCGATAATCTTTCAACCTTTTTTGAGAACCATGCTGTGTGTGTTGAAAAAAAAATCCCCTCTTTTGCCGGTTTAGGGGGAGGGAGCTCCGATGCCGCTACCTTTTTACGGATGTGCAATGAAGAGTTGGAATTAGGATTAAGCATCGAAGAACTCGCAGAGATCGGTGCCAACGTCGGAGCCGATGTCCCCTTTTTCGTCTATGGCTTTGAAAGTGCTAATGTACGTGGGATCGGTGAGATTGTTGAACCGTTTAATGAACCGCTCCTTGATTTTGAAGTTACAACACCTGAGCTTCAAATCAGTACTCCAGCCGTCTATCGCTATTATCGTGAACACTACTATGCCCCAATTACAGAGGAAGAGATTACCAAATGGGAAGCCTCTTCCTCAAAAGAGATATTAGCCTCTGTAAATGCTAAAGAGGCAAACGATCTTTACACTGCCGCACTAGGATGCTACCCAACTTTACAAGAAAAAACAGGATGGTTTTTCTCAGGAAGCGGAAGCAGTTTTTTTAGAATCAAGGACCAATAACCATGGGCGAAAATATAGCCACCAATAAAAAAGCTTTTTTTGACTACTACATCGAAGAGAAATTCGAAGCGGGTCTCGTCCTCAAAGGCTCTGAAGTCAAAGCGCTCCGTGCAGGACGTGTCAATCTCAAAGACGGCTTTATCAAGATCGTACGAGGTGAAGCATTCGTTTTTGGTGTTCATATCGGTGTACTCGATACAACCCATCATTATTACACCCACGAAGAACGAGGAAGCCGTAAACTACTTCTGCACAAAAAGCAGATCGACAAGATGTTTAAAGCGGTGGAGAAAGAGGGGTTTACCCTTGTGCCGCTCAGTCTCTATTTCAATGACAAAAACCTCGCCAAAATGCAAGTGGCTATCGTTAAAGGGAAAAAGCTCTACGATAAACGGGATGATTTGAAAGAGAAAAGTCTCAAACGGGATATGGAACGGGCGTTAAAAGGGGAATAAGCTTAGGCTTGTTCGAATAAAAAAGATTGGTAGGGAATGTAATGAGTTTGCCGCAAGAGAGTGCGGCAAGGGGGATTATTTGCGGCGAATTTCTTTAATACGTGCAGCTTTACCAGCAAGGTCACGAAGATAGAACAATTTCGCACGACGTACACGACCACGGCGAAGAACTTCGATTTTCTCTAAGCTATCGCTGTAGATTGGGAATACACGCTCGATACCGATACCGTTAGCACCGATTTTACGTACAGTAATAGTACGACCAGTACCTTCTCCACGAATAGAGATACAGATACCTTCATAATTTTGAACACGTGATTTTTCGCCCTCTGTAATGGTTACAGCAATACGAAGAGTATCACCTGCGCGGAACTCAGGAACGTTTTTGTTAGCGATTTGTGCTTGCTCGAAGCTAGCAATGTACTTATTTTTCATAAGATGTCCTTATTTTATGCTTTTGAAGCTGCTCCGGTCTGAAGTATTTTGTTTTGCATTCAGACAGAGACGATTTTAGTGCACGAATTTTACTGTGATTTCCCTTT
>NZ_JAQTYM010000135.1 GCF_028688295.1 Sulfuricurvum sp. | reverse complement strand
CGATCATGCGCCATTTTCACATCTCGCCTCTCGAAGCACTCCAAGCGGCAGAGGATTTAGGGGCAAAAACCCTGATCCCGATCCATTATGGAACCTTTAAACTCGCTGATGATGGACTGGATGAGCCTATAAAGTGGTTTGAAGCATTGACTCAAGTAAACATCTATCCATTCAAAACAAAAGTATTACGTGTCGGTGAAATCTACCGCTTTAACCACTAAGCCCTACAGGAGCTTCTTTAGGCTCTCCGAAATAATACCCCTGTGAATAATCGATCCCCATCTCTTTCACCAAATCATAAGTTTTTTTATCACTTACGAATTCAGCAATTGTCAACATGCCGAGCTGTTTGGAGAAGTTAACAATCGTAGCAACAAGAATTTTCGCATCTTTGTCGTTATGAAGGGCTTTAATCAGAGAACCGTCAATTTTAATAAAATCGGCTTTGAGCTTTAGTAGATACTCAAAATTCGAATATCCCGTCCCAAAATCATCAATCGCTATTTTACATCCGCACTCTTTGACATTTTTGATAAATGCGATGACCCGATCATAATTTTCGATCCCCTCAGATTCAACGATTTCAAAAACTACCCGCTCTCCAATCCCATAACTCTCCAAAAGGGTAAAGATACTTTGCTGTGTCTCTTCATCCATAATATCTTTAATCGTCAAGTTGACCGAAAAGGTCAAATCGGTATCTTTAAACTGTAAAAAAGATTTTTCTAATACGGTTTGCGTGATGGAGCGGTAATATTTTGTCCGTTTAGCAATCTCTAAAAAGAAAAATGGCGAGATCACTTTTCCCTCTTCATCGATCAATCGAACTAAGGATTCGTATTTATTGTATTCTCCGGTGATGTTATCGACAATGGGCTGATAATAGGGGACAATACGGTCATTTCGAATCGCTTTTTGGAGTTTTTTCGTCCATTTAATGTTGTTTTCACATTCAGTATTGAGTAATAACGAAGTATCGTAGATTAAAAGAGATTGTTGATTCTTTTTTGCACTCCTCATCGCCATATCCGCACTTGTAAAAAGGTTGAGTTTATCGTGTTCAAACGATATACTTACCGTCACCTGTACAGCAATCTCTTCATCACGAATGATTAAGTGTGTCTCAGCCAAGGCTGCAATGATCTCTTTAGCTTTTTCGATAAACGTCTCGTGATTCAATCCATTTGCCAAAACGGCAAATTCATCCCCATCAAGCCGATAGAATTTTTTTGAATTTCGATCACGGATAATGCTATTGATCGTATTTGCAACTTCAATGATGAGCAAATCACCAAAATCGTGCCCATAAAAGTCATTTATCTCTCTAAAATTATCAATATTGATTAACGCAAGAGATGGATTTTCTGTCTCAGTAATATCCTTCATCAAGAGATGGCGATTGCCATACTCCGTTAGGGCATCTGTGGCCAATATGTGTTCAAGTTTTTCTTGTTGAGCTATCAATTTCGTAATTTCATGACGCACCGCAATGTACTCGACAATCTCATCGGCTTCATTCATAATCGGGACAATTACCATATCTACCCAATAATATCCACCATCTTTTTTGCGGTTTTTAATGATTCCGTGCCACATTTTTTTAGATTTGACAGTTCTCCACAACACTTCAAATATCGATGAAGCCGTATCGCTATGACGAACGATACTGTGTGCACGACCAATCAATTCTTCCCGATTAAATCCGCTCACTTCACAAAACTTGTCATTGACGTAGGTTATATTTCCTGATAAATCACTTTTGGAGACGATATTTCCTGCATCGAGAGCGAGTTTGTATCCGTTGAGAAATGCGATTGTTTTATGAAGTTCCTGCTCTTTTTTGATCACTGAGCTTTTAAGTTGTCGATTCAAGTTCTCTAGCCGCTTTTCCGATTCAATCCTATCGGTAATATCACGGACAATAGCGATATTGTAATCTACTCCATCGCGGTGGAGGTAACGGACATTTGCCTCAATCGGAATTTTAGTACCATCTTTTTTTGTGAGAATTGCGTAATCAGTCAGTTTTCCGACTTGCTTAAGCTCTTGTAAATGACGGTAAAACGGTTCACTAGATTTTAACGGTCTACGGATTTTATCGATACCGAGTTCTTGTAACTCATCAAAGGTATACCCTAATATCCGTAAGGTGGTTTCATTCATATAATCGACATGCCCGTCGTCAATTCGAATAATAAAAATCATATCATTCGAATAATTAAGCATATCGTGGAATAGTGCTGATTTGTCATCCATTTACAGAGCCCCAAGGATTGAGTTAGTGTAATCCGACGATCTTCCAACAAAGAAGTAAATCGCCTGTATACTGCGTACTATACAACCTTTTTATCGTTTTAAAATGACATCCACATTCAAATCAACCTGATCACGTACGGTTAAAAAAACCATTTTAGGTGGTGTGATCCCAAAATCAGACATTTTCATACTGCTTTTGGCTTTAATACGAACTTTAGATCCTTCTTCATTGACACTCCCCTCAAAACTAAGAGGTTTTGTAACACCATGCATACTCAAAGTACCTTTGAGAATTACATTGTCGCCTCCCTTGGCAATAACCTCTTTAATCT
>NZ_JAQTYM010000012.1 GCF_028688295.1 Sulfuricurvum sp. | reverse complement strand
ATTCTTAAACATAGCTGTAAAAAAACTATTTTGTTTACTAAGTGTTTACCAAATAAAAAATGCCCATTCTAGGGAGACTGACATTTTTGTAGGATTTTACAGACAAATAATCATCATAAATATGAGCCGCTTTATGGTATAGTTCAATTTAGTATCAAATTATCAAATAATCCAAAGGAAACTTTAATGAAGTCAACATACCTTCTAACTGCCGCTATGAGTGCCTTACTCCTGAGTGGATGTGCTAATCGAGAAGGGGTAGCACCATCACAAAATGCGTCTCTTCATGCTGTCTCTCCGAGTACTACAGCCACCAGTGAAGCGGGTTCTATGCAGCGCTCACTTGATGGATGGCTAAAAGAAGAGTGGACTCCGATGACCAAAACAGCGACTGTCACAACAACGACCACTATGCCTGATGGAAAAGTGATTACTGAGACAAAAATGGTAGAAGTTCCAGAACCGGTGGACACCGAACCGTTTACATTGCAAAAATATGCGGATAAATGGAAAGTATATCATGAGAATAAAGCGAAGATGATGGAAGGGAAGCCTAAAGAGCCTTCAAATGTTGATTTAGTGAACTCTTTGCCGGTTATTGGAAAGTAACGTTTCGTAACATTTATCCTACTTTTCTTTTTCATAAGAAAAGTAGCAAAAGAAAATTGCCCCCTCAATAGAACGCTTCCAACCGCTTTGGCACTACTGCCAGCGGTTGGGCTCTAGGTAAATTTCGGGGGCATTATTAATTATTTAGAAGCATCCCAAACAAAAACACTCTTACCTTCATCATTTTTCTCTACTGCAGCCATACCCATAATGTTATAACCCGCATCAACATAATGAACTTCTCCGCTAACGCCACTTGAGAGATCGCTAAGTAAATACATCGCTGAGTTTCCGACCTCTTCGATCGTTACGTTTTTACGTAATGGCGCGTTGGCTTCATTCCAGTTGAGAATTTGTTTAAAATCACCGATACCACTAGCGGCTAAAGTACGGATAGGCCCTGCGCTGATTGCGTTAACCCGTTGCCCTTTGGATGCACCCAGTTCTACCGCCATATAACGTACCGTAGATTCTAGTGCTGCTTTGGCAACGCCCATAACATTATAGTTAGGGATGTATTTCGGTCCGCCAAGGTAGCTGAGGGTAATAATCGATGCCCCCGGAGCCAATACGGATTCTAGACGGTTCGTCAAATCGATCAAAGAGTAGACTGAGACATCCATTGCAATTTGAAACGCGTTTTTAGAGGTTTTCATAAATCCTTCCGTAAGTGCTTCTTTGGGAGCGAACGCAACTGAGTGAACGAGAAAGTCGATTTCTCCAAAATCTGCGCGTACTTTTTCCGCGATTGCTTCCATATCTGACTCATCCGATACATCGAGCTTGTACACAGGAGAATTATTAAAAGCTGCTGCTATAGGCTCTACACGCTTTTGCAATGCTTCATTAAGATACGTGAATGCCATTTGAGCACCCTGAGCGTGAAGCGCTTGTGCGATACCGTATGCGATTGATTTATCGTTAGCGAGTCCTACGATTAGACCTTTTTTCCCTTGCATTAACATCAATTATTCTCCTATTTCTGTATTTAATTCTGCCGCTTGTGCGATCATTTCGCAAAAATCGTTGGCACTGAGTGATGCTGATCCGACAAGGATGCCATCTACATTATCAAGTGCCATAATCTCACCGGCGTTTTCTACTTTTACACTTCCACCATAGAGCAATGGAGCGTGTGTTTTTGCACGTAGGGCATTATGTACCCAGACAATATCTTCATTAGAAGGGGTAAGTCCCGTCCCGATCGCCCATACCGGTTCATACGCTAAAATCAAATCACCATAAGAGAGATCAATCCCCTCAAACTGTTTTTCGATATACGTCATCAGTGCTTCATTCCCCTCTTCACGAACTTCGAGAGGTTCACCGACACAATAAACGATCACAAACCCCTGCTCTGCAAAAAAACGAAATTTTGCAGCGATCTCCTCTTGGGATTCTCCAAGAATATGACGGCGTTCAGAATGTCCAATGAGAATTGTTTTAATCCCGAACTCTTCAAGCTGCTCTAGAGCAATCTCTCCGGTATAGGCACCGTTTATTACTGGATAGCCATTTTGTACACCGATCAGGACATTGCGAGGATCGTGTTCTAGTGCTGTGAATGGTGGAAATACGATAACAGTATCAGTGATATCGTTTGCACTGACAAATGATTCAACAACCGCCATGTAGGCACGTGTCTCTTGGCGTGTTTTGTTTGCTTTGAAGTTGGCACATAAAATCATAACTGATCTCCTTATAATTTTATTTTAGATACCTTGCAAGAAGTTTCTTGCTCGTCATCCTCGGGCTTGACCCGGGGACCCATCCCCAAAGCAAGCTGGATTCCCGCCTTCACGGGAATGACAGAAACTATTTCATCAACGGCTTAACACCCGGAAGGATTTTTCCCTCTAATAATTCCAATGATGCACCACCGCCAGTAGAGATAAACGTCATCTCTTCATCTAAACCAATACGTTGTACTAAATCGGCGGTATCTCCGCCACCGACAACCGTTGTTGCATACGAATCAGCTACAAAATGGGCGATTTTGTTCGACCCGCGAGAGAAACGATCCATTTCATACACTCCCATAGGCCCGTTCCAAAGGATTGTTTGAACATCATTCAATACTTGACGGTACAAACGGACCGTTGCCGGCCCAATATCCAATCCCATCCATCCCGTTGGGATCTCCTGAACACTGCAAAGGCGACTCATCGCATCAGGTGCGAATTTTTCAGCGGCAACCACATCAAAAGGGAGATAAAATTTAACCCCAAGACGTTTGGCTTCATTCATAATGTTCATCGCTTCATCCAATAAATCATCTTCAACCAATGAGTTACCAACATCATGCCCAAGAGCTTTTAGAAAAGTAAACGCCATACCGCCGCCGATGAGCACTTTATCCACTTTTGGCAAGAGGTTGATCAGCGCTTCAAGTTTACCTGAAACTTTTGAACCCCCGACAATCGCTGCAAAAGGTCTAACAGGACGCTCGAGCAATACACCAAAAAATTGAATCTCTTTTTGGAGTAAAAAGCCCGCCGCTTTATGCTCCTTATCGAAATGGCTGGTAATTCCTTCCACTGAAGCATGAGCACGATGACTCACGCCAAAAGCATCATTGATATACACCTCAGCCATTGAAGCTAATGCGGCACTGAATTCAGGGTCATTTTTTGTCTCCCCTTTTTCAAAACGCAAATTTTCCAACAACAATATTTCTCCCCCTTTGAGGAGCGCTGAGAGTTTCATTGCACTCTCACCTACCACATCCGCTGCCATCTGAATATCTATCTTCAAAAGCTGATGCAAACGTCGTGCGACAGGAGCGAGGGTATATTCATCATCAGGTTCCCCTTTCGGGCGTCCGAAATGAGAGGCTAAAATAATCGCACATTGCTGATCTAAACAATAATTAATCGTTGCAAGTGCTGAACGGATTCGACGATCGTCCGTGATATTGCCATAATTATCCATTGGGACGTTAAAATCACATCGGATAAATACTTTTTTACCGTAAATGTCGCACTCTTTGATGTTAAATAATTCCATTACTTCCTCTTACTGTAAGATTAAATTTTTAATAATTATATTTTATTGTTCATAAATAAACAATGCCATTTCGATTAAACGGTTCGAATAACCCCATTCATTATCGTACCATGCCATGATCTTAACCATGTTACCATCAATAACCTGTATCAAATCATCCGCCACTGTGGCACTAAAAGATGATCCAACGAAGTCTTGAGATACACGATAACGCTCATCCACTTCGAGAATTCCTTTCATTTGACCGTTTGCGTACGATTTAAAAAGGGTACTTAACTCTTCTTTAGAAGTTGATCGAGATACAAGGACATTTAAATCGACCATCGACACATCCGGTGTGGGGACACGGACACTTTGCCCGTGCAATTTTCCCTCCAAGGAAGGCAACACCAAACTGATTGCCTTGGCTGCACCCGTCGTAGTGGGAATCATGTTAACGCCAGCGGCACGGGAGCGGCGCTTATCGCTGCCATGTGCTGAATCGATAATAGCTTGCCCGTTGGTGTAGGCATGGATGGTGGTCATCAACCCTTTTTCAATTCCCACATGTTCCTCTAAAATACGGGCTATCGGTCCTAAACAATTCGTCGTACACGAAGCGTTCGAGATAATTTTTTCTCCCGCATAAAGATGATCGTTTACCCCTAACACAAAAGTGGGAATTGCACTATCATGGGTAGGAGCTGACAAAATAACTTTTTTGATCCCTTTTTCCAAATGATGACGTGTTGAAGCACCTGTTAAAAACAAACCGCTGCATTCAAATACCACCTCTGCTCCAAGTAAAGCAAAATCAAGCTTTTCAGGGTTCTTTTCCGAAAAAACTTGAACCTTTTTTCCTCCGATTTGAAGATGATTTTCACCTGCTATCGCTGCATCGATCTCAAACGGACCATGCACGGAGTCATTTTGCAACAAGTAGAGCATCATATCGATGGAAGCCATATCATTAATGGCGACCAGCTCAATATCGTTACGCATGGCAATCAAGCGCGTTACACAGCGGCCTATACGGCCAAATCCGTTAATTGCAATCTTTAGCGCCATTACCATAATCCTACAAACACAAAATAGGGGATGATTTTACCAAAAATCGGTTATAATTTCGATTAAAAGAAGTTGAGGCTTATGAAGCTTGCACTCTACGGCGGAAGTTTCGATCCGCCACACGCCGGACACGTTGCTGTCGTTGCGGAAGCTTTAAAGATTTTACCGATCGATAAGCTCATCATCGTACCTGCTGCGCGCAATCCGTTTAAACCTTCCACCTTTGCAGATGGGACACAACGCTATGAGTGGCTAAAAGAAATTTTTGCCTCTTTTACCGACGTTGATATCAGCGATTTTGAAGTAAAACAAGGGCGCAGTGTTTACACGATCGAAACACTAAAGCACTACCAGCCGTTTTACGATGAGATTTACCTCATCATCGGTGCCGATAATCTTGAAAAACTAGAGAGTTGGTATCAATATGATGAGATTAATACCATGGTAAAGTGGGTTATTGCGGCACGTGATGATATCCCGATACCGGAAACCATGATTCGCCTTTCGGTCACTGTACCGATCAGCTCAAGCGATTTTCGTACTTCTCTCTCCCCTTTGGGGCTAGAAGCGAATATCGAAAAAAAAATTACAACCTACTACAAGGAACACCTGTGAATTCACGAATAGAAAAAATCTCTCAGATTTTAGATCAAAACAAAGCCGAAGCGATCGAAGTTTTCGACCTCAACGGAAGCGATTATTTCGCTGACTACGTTATTCTCGCTTCGTCTTTAGGAGAACGTCACACAATCGCCCTCCTAGATCACCTCAAAAAAGGGCTTAAACCGGATGAGCAATTTTTGTACGTTGATGAGAGTGGAGACTGGGTTGCTATCGATCTTGGAGATATCCTCATCCACATCCTCACGCCGCAATACCGCGTTAAATACGATCTAGAAAGTTTCCTTAACGAAATCACTGCACGTAAAAATAAACAGCAACAATAGAGGCTTTTGCCTCACCTACTGCTCGTCATCCCATACTTCATACAGGGTACATCTCCTATTACAAAATTCATGAATTCCATGTCGTGGCACGAAATGATGACTCAAAGACAAAAAGAAAGAGGGATTTATCTCGCTTCCAACCCCTCCGAAAATCAAACCTAAACCAAAAGAGGAGACTAATGCCTCCTAAGATTCAAATTTTTAGTGGGCCATCATTACTTCAAAAACTCCTTTATTCACGATACGTTCAGAAATTTATAAATCAATAAAACTTATACAATAAACCCACTTACTCGCCGGTCACTTTTTTGAACAATGTACACTTTTGTGGATATTTTTGAGAAAAAAATACACGAATTTGACGCAGTATTCATCCCTCATATTGAGGGATGATCTTATTGTTTAGATGACAGTAAAATCAATTGCTGAGAGTGTTGGGTGAACCGTTGATCCAATGAGTGCGATCTGAATGCCTGCACCGAAACCACTGCCATTAGCATCATACGAAAGTACCCCACTTGTGGTGTTATAGACAATATAATCATTACTATCAACTGCTTTACCAGTAGAGTTAGCAATAAAGTTATTTTCTGAAAGTATTCCTGATGTTATTAGATTAGTAAAAATCGAATTTTCAAGATGTATCTTGTCTTCTCCACTCGTGAAATCGATAATAGTATCACGATTGTAGCTTGAACTTAATGCTGTATTAAAAACAAAAATATCATTCCCTATCCCACCGGTAAGTTTATCATTTCCATACCCACCATTAAGTGTGTCATTGCCTATACCACCTGTCAATACATCATTTCCTGATCCAGCATTGATAGTTGTTGCAACAGCTGATTCAGACGTAATTGTAATAGTATCCGCTCCGGTGCTACCAATAATCATTTCCACATTTGAGACGGTTAATTTATTGGTACCATTTGCAAGAATCAACGTATCAGTATCGTTACCTAGATCAATCGTTCCTACTTTTTGAGCAGTAGCAAGGGTGATGGTATCAGCACCTGACCCACCAATAATAGTTTCAATGTATTTAAGAGTTGCCGTATTGGTTCCATCTGATAACGTCAGTTTATCGGTTCCTGATCCAAGATTTATTGTATTGCTGCTTGTTAAGAAAGTGCCTAATACGATGTTATCGGCTCCAGTATTACCGATAATTGATTCAACGTTCATTACCCTTAAAGTGTTAGTTCCTAATGCAAGGGTCAATTTGTCTGTCCCTACTCCAAGATCAATCATACCCGATATTTGGGCTGTTCCCAAAGTAACGGTATCATTACCGGTACTTCCGTATACGGTTTCTATATTCGTAAATTTACCAGTATAACCTGTATCCATAGTGATAATGACGGTATCGTTTCCACTATTAGTCGCTTCAATTACAATATCTTTTAGATTATCGACATAATAAGTGTCATCACCCAATCCACCTATCATATTGTCGGCATTTTCTTTTCCATCAAGCACGTTCGCACTTGCGTTTCCGGTTAATGTATCAGCTCCTACAGTCCCATTAAAATATGTTTGTATCACGCTTGCAGTTGCAAGACTAACCTTGCTTTCTAAAGTTCCTCCCAAATCGGTATAGCTTGCTTCTACCGTAATTGTTTTACCAATTTCATTTGCGGTTAACGTATATAAAGGCTGTGTTGCGTTTGTAATGGCCATACCATTTGCCAACCATTGGTAGCTGATAGAACCAAGACCATCTGCATCAGCGAATGAATTTGCAGCGTTAAGCGTTTGTCCCTCAACAGCATGACCGTTTATTTCTATAGTACCGATTAATTGATCATTAACGGCGGTAACTTCCTGTGTGGCAGTAGCCGCTACGGAAGTCGTACCATCGGAAATATCATAATTAAGGGTAATCGTTCCGTTATAGTTTGCTACCGGTGTCAAACTCCATGTTCCATTTTGATTATTTACAAGTGTGCCAGCTGATGCAGAGAGGTTTATTACACTCAATGTGTCTCCATCAATATCTGTGCTATTAGCCAAAAGCTGTGCTTGTGTGATAAGAATGATCTCACCATCTTCAGTAACAGAATTCAGAGCAACAGGAGCAAATACAACAGGCGCATCATTAACGGAAACAATATCAACATTCGTATAACCGGTAGCTGTTAATACACCTCCTGTTCCTTGCGATCCTGTATTGCCATCATTGAACGTCCATTTTATCTGAACGCCCGCTGGTGGTGTATCACTTGTATTGCTGTAGGCAATATTTTGTACCACTTTGTTAACCAATGCCTGCGTAGCATTTGAATTAAATGAAATAACAAGGGAACCATTTGTATAAGCATAACTCCCAACAACCATTCCAGATGCCGTAACCTCCCCGATTCCTTGACCGGCAACGATCCCCGATCCAGAAAACTGATCTTGACTGTCAGCTGATCCATTACGCTCAAGAATCAGCGTAGACCCGTTGTAATTATTTAATGTAGAAAGTTCTGTATCACGAATAACCCCACTGATATGCATCAAAACCACCGGCGCGCCATTTTCTACAAACGTTACATCATCGATAACGGTCGTAAGTTTTCCATCATTACTAAAAGTAGTATCGAGAGAGCCGTCGCTGTTATAACAGACAACAGCAAAATCACTATTGGAACCATAACTGCTACCTACCACCAGGATCTTCCCATCTGCTTGAACGGCTACGCTGTAACCAACATCTGAACCTGTTCCAATAGCAGTGGTTACTTTCCCATCACCGCTAAACGTAGTATCAAGAGAACCGTCGCTGTTGTAGCGAACCATAGCAAAATCATCGTTGGAACCATTCTTACTGACACCTGCCACAAGAATCTTCCCATCTGGCTGGACCGTTACGCTGTAGCCGCCATCTGCACCTACACCGATAGCAGTGGTTACTTTTCCATCACCGTTAAACGTGGTATCGAGAGAGCCATCACTGTTATAACGGACGAGAGCAAAATCATCGTTGGAACCATTCTTATTATATCCAGCTACAAGAATCTTTCCGTCTGACTGAACTGTTACACTCCGGCCAGCATCATAATTTGCCGTAAAATCGGTTGTAACTTTTCCGTCACCACTAAAAGTCGTATCGAGTGAACCGTCACTATTGTAACGGATGAGAGCAAAATCATTGTTAGTACCATTATTGCTATATCCTGCTGCCAGGATCTTTCCATCTGTTTGAACTGTTACACTAAGCGCACTATCGTAACCTGTGCCAATAGCCGTTGTAACGATTCCATCACCGCTGAAGGTTTTATCAAGGGAACCGTCTCTGTTATAGCGAACTAGAGCAAAATCAGTGTTGACGCCACTAGACCCTGCTAGAAGAATCTTCCCATCCGGCTGTACGGTTATACTGTTTGCATTATCGTAACCTGTACTGATAGCAGTTGTGACAATTCCATCACCACTGAAGGTCGTATCCAGCGAACCGTCGCTGTTGTAGCGAACCAAAGCAAAATCATCATTCCCAGCAGCATTCCGGCTCGACCCTGCCACTAGAATTTTCCCATCTGTCTGAACCGTTACGCTTGAACCATAATCATAACTTGTACCGACATCGGTTTTTACCATCCCGTTATTACTAAACGTTGTATCTAGAGAACCGTCTGTGTTGTAACGTACCAGTGTAAAATCGTATTGCGGACCATTACCGCTGTATCCAGCTACTAAAATCTTCCCGTCTGCTTGAACCGTAACACTTTTAGCAACGTCAGAAATATTATTGCCCATAAAGAGGGTTGGTGCATCATTAACGGCGGCAACTTCCTGTGTGGCAGTAGCCGCTACGAAAGTCGTACCATCAGAGACATCATAGTTAAGGCTAATCGTTCCGTTATAGTTTGCTGCCGGAGTCAAACTCCATGTTCCGTTGTAATTATTAATAAGAGTCCCGGATGATGCGGTGAGATTGTCTACGCTTAGAGTATCTCCATCGATGTCTGAGCTATTAGCCAGAAGCTTCGCCTGAGTAATAAAAATGGATCCACTGTCTTCAGCAACAGAATTCAGAGTAATAGGAGCTGATACGATTGGAGCCGTATTAACTACCGATGATATCACATACCCTATCGGTAATGTTTCTACAATACCGGAACTAGCTGTCACAACCCATTCTCCGACTTGGACATCCATAGTCAAAGCTGCTACATCAGCATCCGTATAAACTAACAGAGAATTAATAAATGCCTCTGTAGTATCGGGTTGATAGCCATAAAGTAAAATATCCCCATTCACAGTCAAGGAGCTTCCAATAGATTGAAGCAGAGGTTGGAATAAAGCGATGTTTTCTTGATTTAGTACAGTATTTCCAAGATTAAGGCTTCCAATTGCCCCCTGCGAAAAAATATGAAGTGCATCCAGATCTTTATAGGCAGAGAGAATACTTGCTATTTGTGTCAAACCATCAGAATTTGCGTCAATAAGATAATAAGTATCTGTAAAAGATAAGCTATCAATGATCGATTGATAGTCACTAAGTTGAGTATCGATTAAGTAGAGGGATTTAGACATAGACTTTCCTGTAATTACAATTGATATTTATTAATAATCAAAAATACAATAATATATAACTATTTATATTTCTAAAAATTCGCATATATTGTAGCAAAATAATATAAAAAAATAAAAGAAATCAATTTCAATCTAAAATACTCACGCAAAATATCATGACCGGCGAGGATTTTATAGCAAATGGATAATCCATGAATCTTTCAGGGAGTCGAGAAGAAGGGTTCTGTCTAATTGAAGACGTTGTTACAATTTAGTCGAAGAAAGTGGGAGTGAAAGTGGAAATGGTTGAATCCTTAAGCGATTTTAGTGATTGCTAAAAGTGAAGGTAAGTTCGATGATTACGGTGTTTGTAAGTGGTGTTCCTGAAGGAATTCGAATCCCTGACCGCCGGTATCGCCAAACTTAACAGCTATCATTTCTTAAGATTTATAACTTCTTTTAATTCCTCTAAGTGCTCATTTTGCCATGTCGTTTGACAACCTAATCAGTACTTAACTTAGCCACTTTTGAGATATGTTTTTATAGGTACCCTTATAAAAGTCTAATGTAAGATTCTGTATAAATGAACAGTGTTTAACTGAAACCGTAAAGGGATAAATTAATAATGAGTATAACTTCATATAAAAATCAACTTACCGGAAATATCTTAATTGATTCGCTGACAGGCGGCGAGGGAGTCAAGTGGGGCGGAGCATTTGGGACCGGAGCCTCTGTCACATACAGTCTTCCATGGACAGATCATGCAAATGCGTACTGGAGTGCAAACTACACAGAGCCGGAAGCATCTGTAACACAAGGTCTTAATGCCCAACAGCAATACTATGCAGAACAAATCTTTGCATTATATGAAAGTTATATTAATGTTGATTTTACAAAGGTTGACGATGGAGTTGTGTCCGTTGGGGACATTAGGATAGCTTTCTCATCCGATGTTGGTGCGCCCGATGTTGTTGATGTGTGGGGGTACACAAAAGGATATTATTATAGCAACGCCTTTATCAATGGAGAAGCAGACCCAATAGAGGGGGATATATGGATAAAAGCCGACCATAAGGATGAATCCTTTGTTCCATCTACACATAATTATTTCTCAATGATTCATGAAATTGGCCATGCCCTTGGACTCAAACATCCTTTTGATGGGAACTATATTCTCCCATCTGCGGATGACAACCAAGTTAATACAGTCATGTCGTACACACATTACAAGCAATTGATCCCTGTTTTTACCAGTACCACAGATGGAGTGTCTCCCTCTTTTGATTATGCTTTTTCCCAAACACCAATGGTGTATGACATACTCGCATTGCAAACAATTTATGGTGCTAATACAAACACTAATCTTGGAAATGATACTTACGTCTTTTCTTCTGATGAGATTTATAAAACCATTTGGGATGCGGGAGGTATCGACACATTAGATTTCACTGGAATAGAATATTCAAATATTATTGATTTGACTGCAGGAAGTTACAGTGATGTCAACTATCGTAGTATACAGACTCAAATTGTAATCGAACAAGAAAAAATTTATGCAGCGAAAAATACAACGTCGCTTAATGATTGGGTTGCAAGTATATTTAATAACTACTCTACTAGCATCTACACAGGAAAAAATGCTCTAGGTATTGCATTTGGCGTCACTATTGAAAATGTCATTGGGGGAAAAGCGGACGATATTTTTATTGGAAATGAAGCAAACAATGCGCTTTATGGTGGAGATGGTGTTGATGTGGTGCAGTATTCCAATCACTCATCTGGCTATAAAATAAGCGTTAATAGTGATGATAGTATAACTATTGAAGATTTAACACCTGGGCGGGATGGAATTGACACATTATACGGTGTTGAGAAAATCCAATTTGCAGATGTATTAGTGTTGGCGTCAAGTCTTTCTTCTTCACCTGTGATCACATCGGGTTCTACTGGAACTGTTGTTGAAAACGCTCCAATCTCTACTATTATTTATGATGCAAATGCAACTGATTCTGACAGTGCCAGTATTGTATATAGTCTTTCCGGTGCTGATTCAACGCTTTTAAATATTAATAGCACCAATGGACAAGTGACATTAAAAATATCAGCTGACTATGAAGCTAAAAACAACTATAGTTTTAACGTCATTGCGAATGATGGTGTGCTGTCTGACACCAAGGCGGTATCCGTTTCGGTCGTAGATGTAGATGACAACCCGATTGTTGTTCCTGGACAAGACAATTATTTGCAGAACAAAAACAATAACGTGATAACAACGAATGTAGGGGTTAATGATCGCATAAATATTATGCAAACATCTAATGATGGGACAATTTACGTTGCCGGGTATTCTGGAGATTCCACTGGCACAAACTTTATGGTCTCAGCATTCAATGCAGATGGCACACTCCATACAACTTTTGGTGAGAATGGTGTCGTCTTAGTCGACCTTGGTTTTAAATATCAGCATTTTGTTGGACTTTCATTGGCATCCAATGGAAAAATAACTCTTGTCGGAGACGCATATAACGACATTGTATCAAAGCAAAGTATCATTCTTCAGCTTAATTCAAATGGCTCTATTAATACTAATTTTGGTGGAAATGGAGCTGTCATCGGAAGTGCAAGCCAATTTTATGCCGTTGACATATTAAACGATGGTCGATTTGTTGCGGCGGGCGCTTATAACAGTAGCTCATCAGTTTTTTGTTATACATCGGATGGAGCCCTGGATGATGGTTTTGCCTTTAATGGAGGACTTGTTTTGTCGAGTCCAAGTGGAAGTGCACGATTTTATGCTTTAGATGTAGATATCAACGGAAAAATTATTGCTGCCGGGAAAGAGGGTAATGATTTGCTCATTGCTAAGTTTAATGCCAATGGCACCTTAGATACTACTTTTGGTGGAACCGGAACCCTTCAGATCGATGTTGGTGGCACCTTAGATGTTATTGATGGCCTATTTGTGCAAAGCAATAGCAAAATATTAGCATCTGGCTATACATCAAATGCAAGCGAAGATGAGTTATTCATCATTCAGTTAAACAGCAATGGCTCCATTGATACAACTTTTGGAACCCAAGGGGCAGTAAGCCTAGACATAGGCGATTATGAAACGCTTTACGATATAGATGTCCAAAGCGATGGAAAAATTATTGCTATTGGTGATTTTGATACAAGTGATGGGCGAGAAATTGTAGTGCTTCGTTATAACCCAAATGGAACTACAGACCAAACTTTTGGGATAAATGGAACTGTGGTTATCAATTCGGGTAACACAGAAACCTTTGGTTTATCGATTGATGTGCAGACTGATGGAAAAATAATAGTAGCAGGATCAAGCGGTGTGAATGGTGCCCATGATATTATGATTACTAGATTAAATATTAATGGAACTATTGATAGTGCATTTGCTAATAACGCTCCTGTGATCTTCCCCGCAACCCCTTCCATAGAAGATGGATTGAACAGCCAGGATACCCTCGTCTGGAGCAAATCGGACGGATGGAGCAACGGAGGGATTTTTGCCAACAGCTGGGATGGCGATCAGATTGCATTTCAAGATGGCACCATGCACATCACGTTGAGCGAGGTCAATAGCACTCTCCTCTCGGGTGAATACCGATCGAACGAAACGTACGGATATGGTTACTATGAAGTTTCGTTGAAAGCATCGAAGACACCGGGAACGATCAACGGCTTTTTCACTTACACGGGACCATCGGAGGGGACCCAGCACGATGAAATCGACATCGAGATCAAAGGGGACGACCCGACCAAACTCCAGGTTAACTACTGGACGAACGGAGTCGAACACCCAACTCTCATCGATTTGGGATTCGATGCGTCAGAAGGAATGCATACGTATGCCTTTAAATGGGCTGAAAATGCGATTGAATGGTATGTGAATGGAACTTTGGTCCATACTGAAAACGGAACCCATGGTGCACTCCCATCGACTCCGGGTAAAATCATGGCCAACTTATGGGCGACCCAGGGAGCTACCGGATGGAGTAGTGATTACACGACAGTAAACGGAACGGCGGAGATGGCGATCGACTCGATTGCTTACCATGCTAATGTGATCGGAGTCACTTCTGAAGACAGTGCTCCAATCACTATCACGAAAGCGCAGTTACTTGCAAATACGACCGATGCGGATGGAGACACTTTAAGTATCACTGGTCTAAGTGCCACTGCAGGAACCCTGATCGATAATGGCAACGAAACATGGACATTGACGCTGGATCCGAATTATAACGGAACGGTCACCTTTGATTACACGGTGACGGATGGTATCGCATCGGTGAATAACTCTGCTGTCCAGGTCGTTACCGCCCTCAACGATGCCCCCGCATCTGCCAATAAAACCCTCACTACCAATGAAGACACCGCCAAAATATTCTCCCTGAGTGACTTTGCCTTCAATGATGTCGATACAGGTAATTTTCTTTCCAAAGTAAAAATTACTACCTTGTCGACAGCTGGTACTTTCAAGCTTAACGGTGTAGTCGTGACTCTCAACCAAGAGATCACAGCAACTGATATAAGTGATGGCAAACTGATCTTTACTCCAACTGCTAATGTATTTGGATCAAACTATGCAAATATCGGATTTAAAGTTTCTGATGGAACAGCCTACTCTGCTTCAGCCAATACATTGACAATAAATGTGGCACCTGTATTGGATAACCTCAATCTACTCGGAACCGCCAACGCTGATCTTATGGTAGGTGATACGATTGACTTTGGAAGTAACGACACCATCAGCGGATTAAGCGGAAATGATATGCTGATGGGCAAATACGGCAACGATACACTTAACGGTGGAACCGGAAGTGACACTCTATATGGTGATATAGGAAATGATACCTATCTCTTTAACATCGGAGATGGAAACGACATAGTTCTTGATTACAATTTCGTCCATGCAACGGTACGTCATGGATTCACCAAACACCATACTATGAAAGCAGTCAATGCAGGTAATGATGTGATCTCTTTTGGAGAGAGTATCTCGATCGATATGATCGATGCACAGCGTGATGGAAGTAATTTACTTTTAGGAGTGCGAGCTAATGGAGATACCACTGCTATCGATCAGCTCTCTGATCTCATCACCATCGGCCGATTTTTTACCACAAAAGGGAGCAGTGAGTTTCTTACATTAGATAATGGCTCTGTGTATAATCTCAGTTCTTGGAGTATCGGAACATCTAGTAATGATACGTTAAGCGGATCAGGAAGAATCTATGGTGGAGAAGGTAACGATCTGATCAGCAGTACAGTAGGAAACGATGTTTTAAATGGTGGATCAGGAACAGATACCTTTCTCTTTAATACCGCACTCAATACAACAACCAATAAAGATACGATTACCGACTTTAACGCTATAGATGATACGATTCAACTTGAAAATAGTATTTTCACAACACTGAGCGTAACAGCTACACTTAATAGTGCTAATTTCAGTTCCAACACTACGGGGACCGCTTCAGATGCAAATGATTATATTCTCTACAATACATCAACTGGTGTATTATCGTATGATGCCGATGGAAGTGGATCGGGTGTAGCGGTAGAGTTTGTATTACTTGGGGTCAATACTCATCCTACAATCACGAATGCAGATTTTGTGGTAATTTAGGACTATAGCATTATCCAGATGGGGGTAATCAATTTAAGTATATTTGCCCTCTAAAGGGCTTATATGAACGTTTAAATAACGATCAGAACCAGTGCTCCCCAGAAGTTACCCTCTCATTCATTCTGTCATATTTCCTAACTCATCGATCCGATCTCATTACAATGGCATCATGTGTATAAGCGCCATAAATGCCTGAATTTTTTGACTGAAATTTAGATACAATTCAACAAATAGAACTTGACTATGTACTTAAGTAAATGCTAAATATAAGTGATTTACATAGTTTTAACACCTTATAAAAACTTCAATGTGCATAGCCTAACAAACTTGGAATAAAATGAAAAATAGTAATGAAAAAAATCAAAAACCTAATCTTAATGTATTTTCTCGTGAATACTTATCTAGGAGTAAGCTTTCTTATTTTCTAACTTCACCGTTTATACTTATGATGATAATTCCCGCCGTATTTGCTGATATTTTAGCTAGTATCTTCCAAGCAATCAATTTTACTATATATGAAATTCCCAAAGTAAAACGAAGTGAATATGTTGTTGTTGATAGACATCATTTGAAATACTTAAATTTTATGGAGAAATTTTATTGCATTTATTGTGGATATGTAAATGGAGTTATACAATATGCTGCAGCAATAGGTGCAAGAACAGAAGAGTTTTGGTGTCCAATTAAGCATAATAGAGAGATGAAGCATGAGCATTCTAGATACGATAATTATCTTGAATATGGTGATTCAGAATCGTACCATGCAAAACGTAAAAAGATAAGACTTCAAATGAAAAAAGATTTAAAAGACAAGTGACTTATACAACATGCATTTTAAGTTTCGATGGAATGACCCCCATTTGGTAGACGGTTCAATCGACGACCGACACCTCATGGTTTGATCAAACAGTATGGTGTAATGAACATCGAAGATGTGATTGAGATTACAGCTATCAAATACAAGAAGCAGGTAAATTTTACAAAAGTATGTCCCGAGGTATGTCCCAGTGAATTCTTAAGCGATTTTAGTGATTGGTAAAAGTGAAGGTAAGTTCGATGATTACGGTGTTTGTAAGTGGTGCGCCCGAAGGAATTCGAATCCCTGACCGCCGGTACCGCAAACCGGTGCTCTATCCAGCTGAGCTACGGACGCATTTTAAAGAGAACGAAATTATAGCTAGATAAGCTTAAAAAGCAATTAATATACTTTTAGCGCAATTGATTGATTTTCAAAACAAACTCAACTTCCGCTTTTGAGAGGCGAAGCTCTTTGGCGATGGCATCTACTTCGAGTCCTTGGTTATAGCGGCTAATCACTTTTTCATCGTCCAATCCGCTGATCGAGGTAGGGAGTGAAAGGTTTCGGATACGCTCTTCGAGGTAGCGCAATCGATTCTCTGTTTTCTCTTTGTAAGCACTCAAGCTCTCTTCGATGTGGGAGAGGGATTCCAATATCGGAATCGATATCTCATTCACTTCGCGTCCTAGCTCGGCGTGCAGTGAGTTTTGGCTTACCGGGACACTCTCTTGTAACGAGGTAATGATCTCAAGCTCTTGTTTAAGACGTTTATCCATCATAAAGAGTTCACGGTGCAAATCATCTACTGCTTTAGCGATTGAGCGGATTTGCGAGGTGACTTCGCCCTCTTTATTGATCGTGTAATAAATAAGCCCTACCACCATAATTGCCAAAGCGACAACGGCAATTTCAATCGTATAATTCACTCACGCCCCTTTAACTGTCGAATCATTACCCGCTCACGTGCCGTAAGGTAAGAGGCCCACTCTTTTTCGTCACGATCATGCATCTGAACAATTTTAGCCAAAGAAGGATCGATTGCTTCAAAAAAAACAGCTATCTCTCTTTTGGGATGAATCGGCATGTCAATCCTTCCATAGTAGCGCTTCCCTACTTCAAGTACTGCTTCGTTTAGTTTGAAGTGTTCAAATCCGATACTCTCGATCATCGCTTCGTTGATGAGCGAAATTCTCGTCGGCGTATTCATCGTTAAAATTTGCTCCAGTTTGTCTATCTTTCGATAAAGTTCAACCATTAAATTCAGAACCAACGGATCACTGTCACTCGTATCCCCCCGAGCTTTTGCCAGTTTTAACCATTGCCCGATGGGATCGTCGTCGCTCTCAGACATTTGGTGGAATTCCCGTTCATATTTTTCCAAATCATTGGAAGACTCATCATACACAAGATTAATTGGAGCATTTACCAATCGTACATCACTCATGCAACCACCTTATCTAAAATAATCAATCCGATAAAAACAAATCCCAAATAACCGTTTATTGTAAAGAATGCCCTATCGATTTTTGAAAAATCTTTTCGTACCAGATAATGTTCATACATAAGCATCAACGCCGAAAAAATAACCGCTGCTACCGCAAACCATCCAAGCGCCGCAACACTCACAAACCATCCCCAAAATACAATGGTAATCATGTGGAACAATGCCGATATTTTTAACGTTGCACGGCTTCCATAACGGGAGGGGATCGAATGAAGACCGTTGGTTTTATCAAACTCCATGTCTTGTAATGAATAGAGCAAATCGAATCCTGCAACCCAAAAGACAACCCCAACGCTCAGAAGCACCGACCACAAAGGGACATCCCCTAATACCGCAATCGCTCCTGCCATCGGAGCAAGTCCCAGCGATATCCCAAGGACAATATGGGCCATCGAACTAAAACGTTTAAAGTAGGAGTAACTGAGCAAAACAACGAGAACCGGTGCACTGAGATAAAAAGCTAGATCATTAATAAAATAGGCAACCGCCATAAAAACCAATGCATTAACCACCGTAAAGATAGCGATCGATCCACCATCAAGCCGTCCATCAACACTCGGACGACCTGCGGTTCTTGGGTTATCTTTGTCATATACGCGGTCTATGTAACGGTTAAATCCCATCGCCGCATTGCGCGCACTGATCGCTGCAAACGCTCCTAGAATAAGAAGTTTAACCCCGAACCATCCATCCGAGGCAACAATCATGGCGATAAAAATAAACGGAAGCGAAAAAACGCTGTGCTGAAACATTACCAGCTCATTAAAGTCTTGTAATTTTTTCACCAAACGCTTCACAATTACCCTTTTTAATTATTGTCATTATTGGCTTCACTAAATGACGTTTTATTTATTTTACCCTAAAAACACTTCAGGGTATAATGTCGTCAATGAAACAATTAGCGATTATCGGCTCTACAGCATCAGGGAAAAGTGACATAGCACTTATGTTAGCGC
Source organism: Sulfuricurvum sp. (assembly GCF_028688295.1). Taxonomy (GTDB): domain Bacteria; phylum Campylobacterota; class Campylobacteria; order Campylobacterales; family Sulfurimonadaceae; genus Sulfuricurvum. The sequence goes on along the minus strand of NZ_JAQTYM010000012.1, from coordinate 27,115 downwards.
AACAATATAATGCCCTCATCCTCTCCATCGATTCGTTGAGTATTTATAAAGAGATCGATATCGCTTCTGCTAAACCTTCTAAATCTGAGCTCTCTCAAGTAGAACATTTCGGTATCAATCGTCTCTCTCCGAATGAAACGGCTAGCGTCATCACTTTTATCAATGAATACCATGGTGTTGCTCAAAAAGCACAACAAGAGAACAAAAACATTATCATCGTCGGCGGCAGCAGTTTTTATCTTAAAAGTATGCTTGATGGACTCTCTAAGATTCCTACATTCTCTCTCGACACCTTTGATAGAGTAAAAATAATGCTCAATGATTTAGAGGAGGCGCATCGTCTTTTGAGTGAGATCGATCCGCTTACTATGCAAAAAATCACCCTCAATGATCGCTACCGAATTGAAAAGATGCTCCTTATCTATCTCGAATCGGGTATTTCTCCCACAGAGTGGTTTAAAGCCAATCCACCTAAGCCTATCATCACTGAGTGCCCCGTATTCAATCTACAGGTTGATAGAGATATTTTACGGGAACGAATAGCCCATCGGAGCGAAAAAATGGTTCGCTCTGGGTTAATCGATGAAGTAGCTGAGCTTGAGAGGGTGTATGGAAGAGCTCCAAACAGTATGAGGGCAATCGGTATCATCGAGGTTTTGGAGTATTTGGACGGAAAAATAACAAAAGAAGAGATGACCTCACTCATTTCAACCCATACGGCCCAACTGGCAAAACGTCAACAAACGTTTAATGCCCATCAGTTTGTAGTGAGTTCAAGCACTACGGCAGATGAGTTACTGAAGGCGGCAAGTACTATTCTAAAATAGTGACAGTGCATCTTTGGCTAACTTGCCCCATGCTGAATTTTTGTCGGCTTTGATACTTGCATTAAACGCCTCTCTCGCTTGACGTTTATTCCCCAATTTTTGCTCTATCGCTCCGATAAGATACTGCTGGCGGGAGCGTTTTTCATTGATGAGTTTGCGAGTGTTCAACGTTCTCAAAACCTTGAGGGCATCGGCATCTTTCCCCACATTTTGGTACGATTGCGCCAAAGTAAATTCGATGTAAGGGGTTTGGGTATATGTTTTCGTCCGTACTTGGAGTGCCATTACTTTTTTCGCATAGGTTTGCGTCATCGCTTCGTCTTTGCGTTTTAACCCTAGTGTTACCATTTGAGTATAACGTTCGATATCTTTGAAATCATTCACAAATGCACTTTCAAGTGATTTGATATGACGGATCATCGCTTCATTATCACCAACACGCTGTGCTGCATCATACATAGTACGGTAGATATCATTCAGAGGGGGATTTTTCTCAACCTCTAAAAGACTGATCAGCTCTTCTCCCCCTTTGATCGCCTCTTTGTACTCCCCTAAACCAAATTGGGTTTTAACCATGCGAGAAAGCCAAACTTGTCGTTCGGGAATCGATTTGGATTTTAAATGGCGTTGCGCTATTTTTTTTGCGGCTGTATATTGGGTTGTCTTCAGGGCACAGTTAAATAAAGGCTCATCCCATTCACTCAAAAGTTTGATTTTGTACATCTTCTGAAGCTTCATCGCTTCTAAACATTTCCCCTCTTTTAAGAGTGATTTTTCCAATTCAATCGCACTTTTTGAGATCAAGGCATTGGTTTGAGGATATTGGGTTGAATCTAAGCGGTAAAGCTCGCTCTCCATATCCAAGACATCTTTGTATTTTTTCTCACTCAAAAGGAGTTGCGCTTTTTTGTAAAGGGCTTTTTGTCCGACACTGTCGTTTCCGTAGCGATCGATCAAATCATCGTATTTTTTCATTTCAGCAGTTGTATTTTTATCCCCTGATTCAAAAAATAACCCATCTTTTGCTCGCCGTACCTCTTCTACGTATTCCCCGTATTTGTATTTTTCAAGGTATTCATTAAACCGCTTTAGAGCTTCATTTCGTTTATCGGCTTTTGCGAGCTGAAGACCAAGATTTTTAAGTAAAAGCTCTTTATCCGGAGCGCTTTTATCGGTTGCGTTAAAGAGAGATTCACTAAGGCGTAGGGCAGTTTTAGGGTCGTTACGATCCGTAAAGGTCGTTATCATACTCATCGCATTCTCTCGCACTTGCGCAAAATAGTTGGGGTTCGCGGAAGCAATTTTTTCGATGTATTGTGCTGCTTTTTTTGTATTGCCACTGTCAAGCTCCATCTGAGCCAGTTTAAACGCTGCTTTTGATGCTATTTCAATATCAGAACTCGCTGCAAGTGCACGCTGGTAAAAGCCCATTGATTTTTTACGATCACCCGATGCTTCGAGCTGTTCTGCCTTATAGATCATCCCTAATGTGGCAAATGGACTTTCGCTTTGTTCATCAAAAAGACGATCGAAAAAATAATCGGCATCGATTGTTTGTCCGATTTTATTATAACTGTTCGCCGTATATGCTAATACCTCTGCAACATTCGGATCTGCTGAATAGTCACGCAAAAATCGTTTTGCTATTTCTAAGAGTTTCTCAGGCTCTTCTTTGTGATGATATGCACGTATTTGATACAGCATGAGCTCATTTTTAAATACGGTTTTAGGGTATTCTTTTAGGGCGTTATCTGCTAATTCCAGTACTTTATCATACTCTTTCGCTGCGTATGATTTTTTCATTTGCATGTAATCGGTGACGTCTTGAACCCGTGTAATTTTAATCGGATTTCCTTTGAGATCTAATCCACCGACAAAGGGTCTATTGTTTTTATTGATTATTACCGGGAAATTAATCGCAGAAGAAGATTCGGCTGAAAAATTGAGTATAGGAAGCTTTGTGTGATAACCGATCACACTCCAGTGGGTAGCATTTTTAACATTCGATTGATAGGTTTGGGATTCAGTCGATAGATCAAATACTACCGGAACCAATTTCATTTTGGATTTAGGGAGGATGGTAATCGTGTAGCCTTGCGCACTTTTCGAAGAAGTTACACTCAATTGGGTATTGTTTATAGGAGAAAAATTTTGTTTAGGAGGGGTACTAAAGTGGCAATCTATCCGTTTAGTTTCACCAAATTCATTGTTCGTCGGTTGACAGGTAAAAGGGGAAGCATTGCGTAGATGGAGAACGCTAAAAGGCTCCCCACCTTCTTTGCCGCTTTGCACGGAAAGTTCGAGTGCAAAAAGGGGGAAACACAGAGAGAGAATAATCCAGTATCTCAATCTATCCCCTTTATCTTTTCCTTTTAATAACCGCTATTATACACGAATAGCGTAATAACTTCCAAGAGAGGGTTTACGGCGAACACGGCGAATATCGTTCCGACTGCCGCGATACCTATAATCGTTTTAAGAGAGAGCGATGCATTCATAAAATACAATTTTTCATATCCGACCATCGGCTCTTTCATAAACATGAAAACAATCAATTTGAGATAATAGTATCCTGCGATTGCTGAGTTCAATGCCATGATAAGGGCTAGAACCGTATAGCCGGCACTGACGGCTGAGCCAATCATATACATTTTACCCCAAAATAGACCAAATGGTGGAATACCGGCGAGCGAAAGCATAAATAGTGCCATCATTACCGCACCCATCGGCATTGTTTTTACCATACCTGAGAATTTCTCATACGGATGATCTGAACTTTGCCCCGGAAGGAGATCTTTTTGTCGGTTAACCCATAACATCGTAAAGGCTCCGAGGTTAGTGAAACTAAACAATGCCCAATACAAAAAGAGTCCTGTATTTGATTGGGTCGTACCGATTAAAATCGCCGCCATTACAAAACCTGCATGCGAGATCGAGCTGTACGCCAACATACGTTTAACATCGCTCTGTACCAATGCCCAGATATTCGAAGCGGTCATCGTAACAACTACACCGATATAAAGGATAACTTGAAGCCATACAACTCCACTGTGTACTAAGAATTCAAACAAGCGCATTGCAACAACAAATGCCGCAATTTTAGGAACGATTGACATATATCCCGCGAGTGCTGCGGAAGAGCCCTCATAGACATCCGGTGTCCACGTATGAAACGGTACCATAGAGAGTTTGAAACCAAATGCCGCAATCATAAATGCCATCGATACCAGTACGTAACCGATATTACGATAATGATCTTCTGCCAATACGGTAGCAATTTGGTTAATCTCAACCGAACCGCTGATCGCATACAAAATCATCGCACCAAAGGCAAAGAAACCGGCTGCCAAAGCACCCATCGTAAAATATTTAACTGCCGCTTCAAATGATTTTGAGCGGTTATGTAAAGCGATCAACGTATAAAGAGCCAAAGATGCCGTCTCAAGACCAACGAAAATCAAGATTAAGTTATCGGTAGCGACCATAAACTGGAAACCCGCAATCATAAACAAGAAAAGGGCGAAATATTCAGGATAATTGTACTCATGAAAACGTTTAGAGGTCAATGCCAATGGGATAAATAACATCGATCCGACGACAATGATAATTTGGGAGAGAATTGCAATCCCGTCCATCAACATAACGTCGAAAAAGCCTAATACGGTTCCATTTTTAAGAAAAACACCTGCGAAATCGACCAAAGCCCCCAAGTCAAGGAGCAAGAAAAGAAGACTGATCATAACATATAATGTTTTGTTCAGTCCCCCTTTGATCATATCGATCACTAAAATAGTCAGTGCACCAACGATTGCAATAACCATCGGAGCTAAGGTCGCTAAATTAAGCGACGCTATTGAAACATTAATCGGCTCCAACATTAGTGCGCCTCCTGTAGTGAGATAGTCCCGTTGTTACCTGATAAGTCAGGAATACGTGCTTTTGCTTCGGGAGTTTGTGCTTTATCGTGCATTAACTGAATCACCGATTCAACACTGTTATTGATCGGCTCTAGCACCGGTTTTGGATAAATACCTAACCAAATAGCCACGATAACCAAAGGTATCAACCCAAGCATTTCGGTACGGTTAATATCTTTTAAATTACGATTTGCTTCATTCGTAACCGTTCCAAAGAACATTTTTTTGTATGCAGACAACATATAGATAGCCCCTACGATAATCGCTACACCGGCAGTTAGGGTTAACATGTGCGATTGTTTGTAAAAACCAAGTAAACATAAAAACTCTCCGACAAAGTTAATCGTCAGTGGCAGCCCCACAGAAGCCATCATCATGATTCCAAAAATAGTCGCATAACGCGGCATTACCGTTGCAAGACCGCCGAATTCGCTCATCAGTTTTGTATGACGGCGATCATAAATAACACCGACGAGCAAGAACAGCGCCCCGGAGACAACACCATGCGCTAGCATCAAAAAGACCGAACCACTGACACCCTCAACGTTCAGAGCGAAAGTTCCGAGGATAATCACACCCATGTGTGAAACGGAACTGTACGCAACGACTTGTTTGATATCTTCTTGGGCGTACGCTACCATTGCGGTATAGATAATCATGATAATCGCGATAATCGCGATAGGGAACATGAAAAAGACAGACGCATCCGGAAACAACGGCAAGGAGAAACGGACAAATGCGTACGTCCCCATTTTAAGTAAAATCGCAGCAAGAATTACCGAACCGATGGTCGGAGCTTGACCGTGTGCATACGGAAGCCATGTATGGAATGGAAACATTGGAACTTTGATCGCAAATCCAAGGAAAAAAGCGGCGAACAACCACAACTGGAAATTCTCCGGCAAGATCAAACGATACCATTCAAGAATAGAGAAACTCCACTGACCTGTTGCTTGGTAGTAGAAGTACGCCATAAAGAGCATACCAACGAGCATCACCAAAGAACCTGTAAAGGTATAGAGGAAAAATTTAACCGACGCATAAATACGAAGCGGTCCACCCCATGCACCGATGATATACAACATCGGTACCAAAGAGAGTTCCCAGAAAACGTAAAAAACGATTGCATCAAGGGCTGCGAAAACGCCCACCATTGTCATCTCTAAGAACAACAAGGTAATAATCAAATCTTTTAATCGACGTGTTTCGGTCAATGACGCAATACCGATCAACGTAAAAAACGTCGAAAGGATAATAATAAAGAGAGAAATTCCATCAACCCCGAGAAGGTAGTTAATACCAAATGCCGGAATCAAAGGCATTGACTCCATAAACTGCATTCCCGAAATCATCGGATCGTACGCATACCACAACCACAAAGAGAGGACAAATTCAATAAAGGCTACGGCGATACCGTAGGCTCTCATACTGTCTTTTGTGACGACAAATCCGAGCATTGCTGCCAATGCCGGGAAGAAAATTAAAAGTGTTAAAATATGATCTATCATCATTACTCCTTAAGCGCCAACCGCGTTGTATCCGACGGTAAAGGCGAGGGCTAGTGTTATTAGAACCACTAAACCGACGACCATCCAACGAAGCATCGTGGAGAGATTTCCATTTTGAATATCACGTGTGTTTTCACCTGTTTTGTAGATAACATTCGCAATTCCATCAACCGTTGCATCCACGATTTTAAGATCGATTTGTTTCCACGCAATACGTGAAAGTTCCAAATATGGTTTTGAGAACACTTCTTCATAGAATTTCGGAATATAGTATTGATTGCTCAATAGTTTGTAACCAAAGCTATTTTCCATTGCAGATGTGCCATCCGGTACACTGTTCCAATTGCTGTATTTTTTATACGCATACACAATGGCTGCGATTACAAACAGCTGTGTTCCGATCGTCATGATCCAATAGGTCATTTCACTGTGTACATGGTATTGGGTATCCGGTAGGACACTGATCACCAATTGATAATAAGTCATTTTAAATGCACCGGCGATCATCGCCAATACTAAAAGCGGTGACATCGCTACCAACATAAATTTGTATGCTTCATGCGGATGGATACCGAAAAGTTTATAACGCTCTTCTCCATGGAAGATAAGGGCTACAAGACGGAATGAATAGAACGCCGTCAAACCGGCAGTCAACAACAAGACGGTATAGATCACATAATGGTGTTCAACAAATCCAACCTCTAGAATCAAATCTTTAGAGAAGAATCCGGCAAACGGATAGATACCTGCAAGTGCTACCGAAGCAAGGGTCATCATCACAAATGTCCCTTTCATCACTTTGCGCAATCCACCCATTTTGAACGGATCGAGTTCATCGTGCATGGCGTGCATCACGTTACCCGCTCCGAGGAACAATAACGCTTTGAAAAATGCGTGCGCCATAAGGTGGAACAATGCTACCCAGTATGCTCCCAACCCTGCCGCAACAAACATATATCCGAGTTGTGATAGAGTTGAGTAAGCGATGATCCGTTTCATATCACGATTTACGAGTGCCATAGAAGCGGCAAACAATGCGACAAATGCACCGAGGCTGGCGATAAAAAGTCCAACATTCGGGATCAAATCATAAATCGGATTAGCACGAACGACCAAATAAACCCCTGCCGTAACCATGGTCGCAGCGTGGATCAATGCAGAAACCGGAGTAGGACCTTCCATCGCATCGGCAAGCCATGTATGGAGTGGAAACTGTGCCGATTTACCCATTGCACCGATAAAGAGGAAAATACCGATCCAGGTGGTAACCACTAACGGAAGATTTCCGATTTCAGCAAATACAACGTCGTATTGGAGTGAACCCGTGTTCCAGTACAACAAGAAGATACCGATCAACATCCCAAGGTCAGCGATACGGTTCATAATAAACGCTTCGTTTGCTGCCCAAGTCGCTGACTCTTTGTGGTACCAAAAACCGATGAGTCCCCACGAACAAAGACCAACCCCTTCCCATCCGATAAAGAGACCCGCGAAGTTGTCACTCATAACGAGTACCATCATCGAGAAAACGAAGGCAGATAGCCATGAGAAGAATCGGTTAAATCCTTTGTCGTGATCCATATAGCCGATAGAGTAGATATGAACGACCGTAGAGACGATCGTAACCACCATCATCATTACAACACTTACTTGATCAACTACAAAGCCAAACGGGATATAAAGATCTCCTGTTGCCATCCATGTCATCATTTCAACATGAACAATGTGTCCGCTCATGACATAAGAGAGCAAAATAGCACTACTCACAAACGAGGTAAAGAGTAATCCCGATGCTACGATACCAACGTGCTTTGATTTTGGCGATGCACTAAAAAGTGCGGCGTAAAGTGATCCTACCAGCGGAGCAAACAGTGCGACATATAAATAAAGTTCCATAGCCTATCCTCGCATTGAATTCATTTGATCTAGGTCGATCTTACCGGTACGTTTAAACCATACGATGAGAAGCCCGAGTCCGATTGCTACTTCGGATGCTGCGATTGCAATAATGAAAAACGCAAACATTTGTCCACTCAAATCACCGATATAGTGAGAGATGGCCGCAAATGCAATGTTAGTCGCGTTAAGTAAAATCTCCGTTGCAAAAAAGAGCATCAAAAGGTTTTTACGACGCATAACCCCAACTAAACCAATTGCAAACAAAATGGTGGATAAAACAAGATAATGATTGAGTGTAACTTCCATCAGTGTCCCCCTGCTTTTGGTTCAAAAGTATCGTCCATCAAGCCAATTTCTTCTTCTTTCATCAACGTCAACGATTTGTCCATTTTTTTACCTGCTAAAACGATTCCGCCGATCATTGCAACCAACAACATAACCGCTGCCAGTTCAAAAGGTACAAGGTATTTGGTAAATAAAACCATACCGACGGCTTGAGAATTACCAACACCTTCTTGAATCGGATAAAGGGCTTGAATATTATTGGAGACAATCGGCGCTACGAAAATTGCAACCACCATAACGGCTGCCAAGACCCCAAGGACAAATACGATTTGAGGGTTAGTACGTTTTTCTACAACGTCGCGTGTTGTATCGAAAAACATCATACCAAAAGCATACAACGCCATAACGGCTCCGGTATAAACGATGATTTGGATTGCACCCAAAAAGTCGGCACCCAAAATAAAGAAAAATGCCGAGATGAAAATCATCCCCGCCGCCATTGCGGTAATGGCATACAATGCTTGAGACGTCATCACCGTGATGGTAAACATCGTGATGGTGAGGGCTGCAAACAGATAAAAAGCGATAGCTTCAAACATTCTGACTCCTTAATACGCCAACGGGGTCTTTTTGACCGACGCGTCGCTTCCTGGGATGATGGCTCCAAAGCCTGGGTATTCTGCTTGTTCACCCGCTTTAAGTAGATCGAGCGGGGTGAGCATATCGTCTTTGATTACGAAATGAGCACGTTGTTCTGAGCCATTTTCATAACGTCCACCATGAACGATTGCGAGTTCCGGACACACTTCAGCGCAATATCCGCAGAAAATACAACGTCCGAGATTAATACTGTATTCAGTAACCTCTTTACGGCTATTTTCATCGATACGTGTGTCCATACGAATACAGTCGGAGATACAGATTTTTTCGCACAATCCGCATCCGATACAACGTTCATACCCTGATTCCCACAAACGTAACAGTTTATGAACAGCACGATAACGTGGACCGATCGGAAGTTTCTCCAACGGGTATTGAACCGTATGGATGTCAAATTTAATCATCTCACGCATAACTACCCAAAGACCTACAAAAAGTTCTCCGTTAAACGTACGTTTCACAACCTGTTTAAACTTATCCCATCCGGTAGTCGGGTAAGTTTCGATATCAACGTAATAATAAGCAGATGACTCGCTCACATTACGATTTGTAAATGGTTCTTCATGATGCATAACCCAACCTCCTTAGAACATCATCACGATGCCGGTGATCACAATGTTGATCACCGCAATCGGCATTAATACTTTCCAACACAACCACATCAATTGGTCAGGTCGGACATCCGGCCATGCAGCGCGAGTCCAAAGGAAAAAGAAAAAGAAAAACGCTACTTTCAACAAAAGCTGAAATGCTCCTGCTATTGAACCATCACCAAAACCGCCCAAGAAAATAATGGCGATTACGAACGAGATAAAGAACATGTTCGCGTATTCACCGATGAAGAAAAGGCCCCAACGCATACCCGAATATTCGGTACCAAACCCGTCAATAATCTCATGGTCATTTGCCACCAAGTGAAACGGAGTACGTCCTGTTTCTGCAAATGCGGCAATCCAAAAGAGGATAAATGCTACCGGCTGTGACCATACGATCCAGTGGGTGATTCCTCCCGCTTGGTAATTGTTAATATCAATCAGAGATAATGAACCCACCATCATGAGTGGTGCCAACAAAGATAACCCTGTGATAACCTCATACGAAATGAAGATCGCAGCACTACGCGCGGCTGAGATCAACGACCATTTATTCGCCGATGCCATACCACCCAAAAGCGGTCCGTACAACCCAATCGCCATAACCCCTAATACATAGAGGATACCGACATTGATATCGGCGACGATCGGATGAACGGTATAACCCATAACCGTAAACTGAGGCCAAAACGGAATCGCGGCGGCAGCCATAAATGCTGTTGCTGCCGTAATAACAGGAGCGATTTTAAAAATCGGTTTAACAACATTTTGAGGGATAATATCCTCTTTGGTAAAGAGTTTAATCCCATCCGCTGCAACTTGAAGCAATCCGAATGGTCCGACGTGCATCGGCCCAAGTCGGCGTTGCATGAACGCCAGCACTTTACGCTCAAAATAGGTCCCAAGACCTGCGAGCGCTGAGAAGACTAACAAGATTACGACGATTTTAATAATCGTTTCGATGATAAATGCTACATCCATGCTTTACACCTTTTGAATTGATACACTGGCGAAACGGTAACGCTCAAACAGTGCTTCAGAGTTGATAGCGGTATCAAATGTTGGAAGATAAGCGATATCCCCTTCTATTTTACCGTCTTTGATAATACTTACACTTAACTCGCCACGCGCAGTTTTAACCTTCACGAGCTCCCCTTCGCTCCAACCATTGGCTTCGATTGCAGAAGCAGAGAGATAGATACCTCCACTTTCTTGAAGTTGATGCGATGCGGCAGTAAACGGTGAGAATTGGAGCACCGGATTGGCTAAGTAAACTACTTTTTCTCTAATTGCTGCAGAAACGTCAAACGGACGAACATTTTCATCTGCACTAACATTCATGGCAATATTCTTCAATAAGTACCCTCGAACTTCTTCACCGCTGTTAGTATAGTGATTTGGCAAGCTGTCAAATACGCACGCACTAAAGCCTTTTTCAACAGGTAACTGAGCGGTATAATCAACGGTTAATTTTGCATTCACACCAAGCGCATTCGCTAGATCATTTAAAATGTATCCACCATAGCTCAAAGCCGCATTGGTCGGATTAACCCGTTTGTCGATACCAGTGAGTGTCCCCTCTTGTTGATTCAGTGATGGCATATCCAAATCGCCATTGCCTAAAGCACTAAGAGTGAAATCACCCGCTGTGTTATACCCGATCGTGTAGCTTCCACGTTCACCGTCCAAATCACAAATCATTGCTACACCTAAAGTGTTAGCAAGATTCGGGATCATGGTGACGCTAAATACGGTATATTTTTCGATCAACGCAACAAGACGGGCACAATTAGCTGCATGTGGGTGAGTGTAAAGATCAGGTCCTACCATCAATGCGAAATTCTCTTTTTTCGCCAAATATTTGGTAAGAGTTTCCGCAAAGCCAGCCGGCGCATTCAACAAGGCAAAAAGGGCATTTTCGTCCACTTCAACCTCTTTGCTCACCTTTTTCTTCACAGTTTTAGTCACCTCTTCGCTCACCTCTTCTTCGACACCGCTCTCTTCATTCAGAACCATTTTTGTAACGGTTTCAGTCACTTTTTCATCGACCGTTTCTTCAACGCTTACGGTTTTTGTTGAGTGGAATGTCGAGAGATATTCGACGACGCTTGATGGCATAGTCTCTTTATCTCCAAAAAGATCGAGCATTAGATACAAAGCCGCCTCTTCCATCATCGGAGCATGGTTGAACTGTGTCACGTTTTTAGACATATCCGCGATCACAGGATCGTTGATCGGATGAAAATAGAGCCCCGCCCCTTTGTTCATCGATAGGGCATTATTCATAGCAAAACGGGCATTCGGGTTATCGGTTTTGAGGGCACTTCCGATTGAGACGACGAAATCAGCCTCATGTACTTGTTTCAAATCTCCGCCGTAGAGTGATTTCCCGCTAATAGTGCTGTAATTGCTCAAAAAGTTTTTGAGGGCTAACGCTTCATTATTCACCAAACGAACACCAAATTTCTCTTTCAAACGTTGGAGGATCAACGCTTCTTCATTCGTAATTGTCGAGCTAAATGCGATAGTATCGGCTTTTTTGAACGCGGCAATCGCAGCTTCGAAAGCAACCGGATTTTTTACAACATCACGGTTTTCAAAATCATACCCGTAACGTCCCGCACCGCAGAGAGAGACATAGTTCCACTCGTTTTTAACACGGTAGATTTTAGCCTCAGGATCAGTAATACTGGTATGTTTGATATCGTAGCTGAGTTGGCACCCTGCTGAACAATGGGCACACGTTGCAGGGATCTGTTTATGCTCCCATGCATTAGAGGTATACTGATAATCACTGCTCACCAACGCACCGACCGGACATACCGAGGTACATTCACCACAGTTAGTACAATCGAGTGTGTCGCCGCCGTTTGGTGCAATCAACGATTTGTTAAGCTTATTCCACATCGCATAGGCGTCTTTTGGCATAGACTCTTTGAATTCAGCCTCAATCGCCTCAGAGCCACGTGCAACGGTAGAGAGTGCCGCATCCCCGATCATATCTTTACAGACAGTAATACAACGCTCACACATAATACACAAAGCCGGATCATAGTGAATCAAGCCCCAGTCTTGTGCCGGTTTATGGGTATCTTTGATCGAATACGTTTGCGCATCAACTCCCACTTCGAGAGTATAGTTTTGCAACTCACACTCACCCGATTGGTCACATACACCACACTCTAACGGATGATTGACATCATAGACTTCCATGATCGCTCTGCGCTCTGCCAAAATGTTTGGGGTCGTCGTCGTAATGTCCATCCCACTTTTCGCTTTTGCATTACACGCATACACTTGTTTGCCATCCGCTTCAACCAAACAAATACGGCACGCCAATGTCGGCGAACATCGTGTCAAATAACAAATAGCCGGAATAAAGATACCATTGGCACGCGCCGCATTGAGGATGTATTCCCCCTCTTGCGTTTGGATAGCACGACCGTCTATGGTTATCGTGATTTCATTCATGATTCACTCCCCATCCTCATAATTTTCACCTTTTCAAAGCGATAGTGTTCATTCAAACCACCGAATCCGACATCGTATGCCGGAACCAGTGCTATCGTCCCTTTTAAACTAGAATCGAGTTTAAAAATCCGCTCTTGTGTGCTGTGAGGAAATTCAACGCGAATTTTATCACCATCTGCGATTTTTGCAGCAGCCGCAAACTGAGCAGAACCGCGTAACATTGCCTCTTTTTCAAGCTGTGACGTGCGGGCAGTGTAACCGTTAAACTGATTCACCGGATTACAGTGATAGACAACACTTCCGTTAAACTCAGGTAAATCTTCGATCTCTTCTAAAGTGCCGGAAGCTTCAACATCGATACTCTCCAACCTATAACCTCGTTCATCTTCACCCAACGGAGTGAAAAAGTTCCCAAGATTATCGAATGCTACTGCACTAAACCCTTTTGATAGAGGAAGCTTGTGGGTATAGTCAATCGTGTTGTCAGATTTTAACCCCAGTGCAGAGGCTAGATCATTCAAGGTGTAACCGTCATAGGAAACCGCAACATTAGTTGGCAGTACTTGGTGATTAATACTGACGAACGTCCCCTCTTGTTGGTTCAGTGATGGCAATGGGAGGTTGACATTTCCGATGGAGCCCATCGTATAATCACCTGATGCATTGTAACCGACCACATTTTCCCCGCCGTTATCAACATCCAAATCACAAATCAATGAGACCCCGATAGTGTTGACGTTTGAGGGAACAACCACAACCGAAAACTCTGTATAGGCTTCTACCATCGCACACAAGCGGGCAATATTTGCTGAGCGCTTATGATTTAAAACGTCGCTTCCAATCACCAAGGTTTTAGATTTTGCACGGCCAAACGATTTTGCGATTCGTGCAAACTCTTCATCTCCGACATTGCACTCTGCGCACAAATATCCCTCGTCAAGCGCTTCAAAAAAGGCTGCTACTTCATCTGAGAGATCCGCACCTGCTAAAAGTGTTTTTGCAAGCATTGCGACAACACCCTCTTCAGTTCCTACTTCGTATTTGACAAACTGAGTGACAACATTTTGAAGCAATTCATCTTCAATCGGGTGCATATAAACAACTTTGGCCCCTCTATGACGAGCCGCGGTTGTCATTGCGTAACGCACTGCCGGATTATCGCTCGTGAAACGTCCTCCAAGAACGATGATTCCATCACTTTGTCGCACAGCATCAAGGCTTCCGCCGAAACCTGTTTTACCGCTAATCGAAGCGTACGCACTCATAAAGCTTTGATACGCACGAGCCTCTTCATTATAAAGTTTTAATCCAAGTTTCTCTTTTAGCCCCTGAAGAATCATCGCCTCTTCATTGGTAATGAATGAACTAAAACGGATTGCACTGGCATTTGAGAGTGCCGCGATTGCTTTAGCAAACTCAGACTCCTCTTTTGTCCCCTCAACCGCAAAATCAAATCCAAAACGCCCTGCACCGCAAAGTGTCGTGTGTTCAAAATCATTCGTTACGCGGTAGATTTTAGCCTTTGCACCAATCGAGTTGGATGTATGGCGTACTTCATACGTTAACGAACATCCCGCTGAACAGTGAGCGCACGTAGCAGGGATTTGAGTTAATTCCCATGCGTTAGCGCTGTATTGAAAATCACTGCTTACCAATGCACCGACCGGACATACTGCAATACACTCACCGCAGAAAGTACAATCGAGGGCATCGCTGTTTTTCGGAATAACAGAGGACTTATATCCACCGAATTGGAGTGTAATCGCATCATCACCGATAATCTCATTACAGACGTGAACACACTTTTCACATAAAATACACAACGATGGATCGTAATTAATCAATCCCCAATGCTCGATGGTACGGTGCTGATCTTTGGCACTAAAGTGCTGAGATGAAATACCGAATTCCAAGGTTTTATTTTGAAGATCACACGCCCCCGATTTGTCACACACACCGCATTCTAAGGGGTGATTGACATCGTAAAGACGCATAATATTCGTACGCTCTTGCTCAAGACGCTCGGAATTAATCGTAACCCCTAACCCTTCGGTCGGAGGGGTTTGACAGCTTAGGATCAACCCATCTGTTTTGTCCGTTTCAACTACACACAAACGGCATGATGCACACGGGGTTGTTTTCTCCAAATAACACATCGTCGGAATATAAAATCCCGCTTTGCGTGCCGCTTGGAGAATCGTCTCCCCTTTGTTTGCTATGACGGGCTGGCCGTTAATCGTAAAATTGATCATCCATCCCTCCTTTAGTGTGCTACCATCGCGATGTAGTAACAGCGCATACAGCGCTCTGCCTCTGCGAGTGCCTCTTCTTGTGTAAAGCCGTATTTCACTTCACGATTGTTGTCGCGCCGCTCATCAACGGTGAGTACTTCACTGTGTTGACGCGGTAACCCCGGAAGCCAACCGACAATTTTTTCTTTTTTATCATAGACTTTGAGTTTACGGAGGTGATCTTCCATTATTTCATCATCAGTGAGGCTAATCTCGCCGTTGAGCACATAGCGTGACATCACTGATGCTGCACGTTTGGCTTGACCGACGGCATTGACAATCGTCATTGGACCGTATTCACAATCTCCTGCTGCAAAGACACCTTTGCGTGAAGTCATGTAGTCTTTACCGTTGGTTTTGATCGTTGCCCATGAGGTGCGTTCAATCTCCCACTCTTCGGGAAGAAGTTTCAAATCGGCACTTTGAGAAACGGCAGGGATGAGATAATCACACTCCATTTCAAAACTTGCCCCTTCGATTTTCTCCAAATTCGGACGTCCTCCGTTTGGATCAGGAACCAACTCATAACGGTCTACAATCAATGATTTGAGAACATCGTTCTCATCTCTCATTTCAGCAACTGCCGAATGAAAAATAAATTCAACACCCTCTTCTACCGCTTCGTGGTATTCTTCATAGGTTGTATTTTTAATGATAGTTTTTTCATCACGTCGATACAACATGACCACTTTTTTAGCGTTTGCACGGATCGCACAGCGGACAACGTCCATCGAGGTAAATCCACCCCCAACACACACAAGTGTTTTCCCTGTAAGATCGACAAAATCGGCTGGTAGCATATGACGTTTTTGATCGGCTTCGGGAACCATGATGTCATATTTGACTTGGAGGTTCACTTTATCCAAAAAGTCAATCGCTCCCCAGTACCCTTGGATCTCTTGGCGTTCGTTGTCACAATAGACTTTTTTCGAGATACGGGTACCTGTTGCCACTAAAGTCGCATCATACTCATTCTCAAAACGGCGCATCATATCAGCGGTGACTTTGGAGTTCGTAATAAAATTCACCCCAAGGCTTCGAACGGCTTCGATATCTTGGTTGTATTTATCGATCGGCATACGATATTCAGGTACACCAACCGCTACTTCACCGCCGAGAACCGGAAGCTCTTCGTAAACATCCACATCGATTCCGTCTAATGCCAAATAGTACGCACCCGTAAGTCCCGCAGGACCGGCACCGATAACGGCTACTTTTTTACCGATGGACGGTTTTTTCTCACTCGGGTGAAAAAATCCGAATCCGTGATCGGTCTCATAATCGGCACCCAAACGTTTGAGTTCCATAATAGAGATCGGCTCGTCAAGGTTCGTTCTGCGACACTCGGTTTCACACGGATGAGGACAAACACGACCGCAGGTGTGTGCAAGAGGCATTGTTTGACGGGTTGCCATCAATGAATCATCAAAGCGCAAATCGCGAACACCCTCGATATAGGCCGGAATATCGACATGCGCTGGACAGGCATCCATACACGGCGCAGTGATTTTCGCAATGTAGCTCGTATCTTCCAAATGGTAATGTTTGGACGGTTTTTGGTTCTCGATACACGCCACAAACTCAGACTCAAAATGGGTCATTAAATCCAAAAGCGGATTCGGAACCGTTTTACCGATCTCACATTTAGAGGTCTCTTGCATTGTGCGAGAGACCTCTTTGAGATGTTCCATATCACTTAGCGAGCCTTCACCGCGAGCAATCTTATCGAGCAAATCGTATAAAATACGTCCACCCCATCGTCCCGGTGCACAGCGTCCGCACGCTTCGGAATAAACCTGATACTGCGCTGCATACTCTGTCGCAAGACGAACCACGTCTACATCAGGATTAAAAAGCGCCACACCGTCCCAACCGATAAACGCTTTGGAATGGGCATGTTCGTTGTATTCCAACGGAAGGTTATAAGCAGATTTTTCCCAAGCATCGTCGCTTTTGCCGATGTTGTTGATTTGCTCACCCCGCCACGTGGAGAAATAGACTTTACTCACACCGGTTCCTTATTTCTTGACCACAATGGTCCAGTCAGCTTCGTTGAATTTCAACGAGTTCATGAGTTCACACCCAAGTTCTTTTACCAAATCAGCCGATTGCTGTATAGGGGTAAAATCACCAATCTCAAACAAGAAAATCAACACTTCACCATTGATTGCTTCGTTTTTGATAATGTCGGACATGCGGCCTGCAAAGTTCTCTTTTAAATGACGTAAATCGTAACGTTTCACTGCATGCTCCTTTTAGCGGTCAACTTCACCGAAGACGATGTTGGTCGTCCCGATGATAGATACAACGTCCGGGATATAGTGACCCGGCAATAAGTCGGTCAAAATCCCGGTGTGCCAAAACGACGGCGCACGAAGTTTTAGACGATACGGATAGGCTCCACCTTGGGAGTTGATGTAATATCCAAGCTCCCCTTTAGGTGATTCGGTCGCCACATACACTTCTCCTACCGGAGGACGCATCCCCTGAGTCACGAGGACAAAGTGCTGCATCAACGAGTAGTTTTGGGTCATGATGTCGATTTTCGGTGCAGAGATGTATTGCGGTGCATGAGCCATAAGCTCCGGACCTGTCCCCTCATACATGTCGATCACTTGGTATAAGATTTTCGCAGACTCGCGCATCTCTGCCATGTAGAGTTTATAACGGGCATAGTTGTCCCCTTTGTCAGAGACAGGAACACTGAACTCTACTTCGTCATACAACTCATACGGCTCTTCTTTACGGATATCCCACTCAACGCCTGAAGCACGGAGCATTACCCCTGAACATCCCCAGCTCAAAGCCATCTCTTTAGAGATAACCCCGACGTTCTCCATACGCATCAACCAAATACGGTTGGTATCGAGAAGGTCTTCGTAGTCTTTAATGTTTTCCGGCAATTTATCGAGGAATTTACGCAAATCGGCGATAAAGTTATCCGGTAGATCGAGTGGTACGCCACCGATACGGATTGCCGCATGGGTCAGACGTGCACCACAATAATCTTCGATTAAATCCATCAAGTACTCACGCTCGCGGAATGCGAACAAAAACACCGTCATCGCTCCGATATCCAACGCCGTCGTCGCCAACCAGAAAAGGTGGGACATAAGGCGATTCGTTTCCAAAAGCATCATACGGATCACTTTGGCACGACGTGGAACATCAAGACCGATGAGTTCTTCTACCGCCAATGCAAAGCCGTAGTTGTTTGAGCTCGACGCGATATAGTCCATACGATCCGTTGTCGGCATGAACTCATTGTAGATCATGTTCTCCGCCATTTTTTCCATACCGCGATGGAGGTATCCGATATCCGGATGGGCTTTCGTGATTTGCTCTTGTTGCAAATGGAGCATCAAACGCAATTGTCCGTGCGCCGATGGATGCTGAGGCCCGAAGTTAAGGATCAGTTCATTATCGTCGCGGTCAAACGTAATATTTTCAAAAAAAGGTCGTAATCTATTGGCTTGTTGCATACTGTAATTCCTTAACGATCGCGATCAGAGATCACGACGCTTTTTTCTGCGTCAAATTTTTGGATGAGGAATACTCCATCTTCTTCTTGGTAGACGAGAGGGGTATCCGGTTCACCTTGGCTGATGTCAGTACCACGCGGCACTTCGTGACCCAAACGGGCAAAACGTTCGGTGTCATAACGGTCTACTCGCGCAGGGTCACGGTTTTCAGGTCCGATGATCTCACGCGCTTCTTTACCGAAGATTTTATCGACTTCGTACCATTGTGCAAACTCATCCCCTTGAAGTGGGTAGGTTTTACGAAGTGGGAACCCTTCCCAATCATCCGGCATCAAAATACGTTTCATAAACGGATGGTTATTGATTACCACACCGAACATATCGTACATTTCACGTTCAGACCAGTCGGCGGAACGGAAAAGAGAAGAGAGACTTTGGATCGACTCTTTTTCATCAATCTTGCATTTAACTCGGATACGTTTGCGCTTAGACATACTGAGCATTTGGTAGAAAATCTCAAATTTCCCTTCACTTGCTAACCAATCGATTGCTGATAATTCAGAAAGCTGATTGTACTCGAGCTCATTTTTCATGAGTTCAATCACTCCAAAGTTATCACGTGCATTGATCACAACAACCATTTGTTTCACTTGGATATAGGCATCCAAGACCTCAAACTTTGCTTTGATCGCTTCGAGATCCGCAGCAAACACTGCATCTTCAGATACATCACTCTTCGCAACTTGAGGAGCAACCCAGTAACGGTCGGTGTAATAGGGTTTTTTCTGTACGTCGTCTTTAGGGGTGTAAGCTCTCATTACATCAACCTTTTTGGTTTTTGAGCGCGGGATGCACTCTCACGTCGGATTTTTTGTTGGAGGAGCATAACCCCATATTGTAATGTCTCGGGACGTGGAGCACATCCTGGGAGATACAAATCGACAGGGATAACACGATCAACCCCTTGAACGGTTGCATAAGTGTTAAACATACCTCCAGTGTTCGCGCATGACCCCATGGAAATAACCCACTTAGGCTCAGTCATTTGATCGTACAAACGGCGTATAAACTCTGCATGTTTCTTCGTCAATGTTCCTGCTACCACCATAAGCTCTGCTTGACGAGGAGAGGCACGGAAAATTGTACCGAAACGGTCGAAGTCATAACGAGATGCACCTGACGCCATCATTTCAATACCGCAGCATGCTAAACCATACGTCAATGCCCAAATAGAATTTGATCGACCCCAGTTGACTACTTTGTCGATCGTCGTCAAAGCGACCGGAAGTCCGCCGTCTTTTAGATAATTTACTTGATGTTGTGCCATTCGAGAGCCCCTTTCTTCCACGCATAAACAAATCCGATAGCGAGTAACAAGATGAACATCATCATCTCAACAAACCCAAACCAGCCAAGCAATTTGAAATCAATCGCCCATGGGAACATAAAAACGATTTCGACATCAAACAATAAAAACAATAACGCAAACAGGTAAAACTGCGTCGAGATACGATTCGGCTGTTTTGTTACTTCCGGTCCGCATTCATAAACCGAGAGTTTAATTTTTTCAGTATCTTTAGCTGCCAGTGCGCGACTCGCTAAGCGTGCAATGACTGTTGTGGCATAAAATGCACCAAACGTTAACACAAACAGTACAAATACCCCAAAATAGGGATTTGCGACGTTGTAATGCTCCATAGTTCCGACCTTCTTGTGCTTGATGGCATATCTCGCAGCAGAGGAACACTCCGCTACAATATACGGTTTTTGTATAAACAGTTATTGCACTATAACAAAAAGAGAATTAAACAAACCCTTATCAATCTCATATTTAGATGGGTCTGTCACTATAAGAAACATCACTATATTGGCTTTTGGAGATAAATGTTAAATTACGTAACACTTTTAGAGGGAGTATTCTGATTTCGTATCAAATAGGAACAATTAGTCGTACATACTTAGGAATTTAGAGGTGTCCAGACGAACACCCTATGCTACCAATCGAAGCAATCTCACTGTTTTTCGTGAAGCATCTTATCAAGTGTTGCAAAAACACCATCACTTGCATACTCCATCTCTTCAAATACTTTTACAAATCGCTCAGATCCAACATCCTCACTCTTCATAAGATCGAATATTTTATGGGTAGAATTATGGACAACGGAGTGCGGAGATTCAAGCGATGAATAACTTGGTGTATTTTTGAAAAAGTCAGCCCCTTCTCCTTCATAATACCATTTACCCAAACGGCAATTATGATGATCGACAAAATTAAACTGCTCTTTTTTAGTAACCGCAGAGAGATAGGTATTCACTTTCCAGATAATATGATCTAATTTTGCCAAACTCATAAAAACCCGTTCAGCCGTGTGTTCCGTACTGGCAAACGTTTCACGCATCATTTGGGAATTATATTCCATATTAGTGTTAAAGCTTCCGATAGATTCGTTTGATTCTTCAATACTCTCTTGAACTTGTTCAAACTTTTCACCGATAGTGGTAACATCTTGTTTCATTGATTGTAATGAGATATTAATCTCACTGATTGCTTTGTCCGTTCTGTCCGCCAGTTTACGTACTTCATCAGCTACGACGGCGAATCCTCGACCATGCTCGCCGGCACGTGCGGCTTCAATCGCTGCATTCAATGCTAGTAAATTAGTTTGGTCGGAAATATCTTTAATCAATACCAAGATACTCGCCACATCTTGCGCACGATCCGAAAGGGCTTTCACAGTTTCCATAGACTCCAACGCTAAGCTATTCAACCCTTCCAATGTTTGAGAAATTCCCGATGCTTTACGCCCAAGTTCAACAATATTTTCTAACAATTCCGTGGATTGAGTAATATGTTCTTTTGATGAAGAGACAGATGTGGCCATATTCCCTTGAACATCGATCAGATTTTTTTTGAGTTGCTCATTTTGATAGGTCATAATGGCTGATGCGTTTCCGCATCGATGCCGCTCATCCGATTCCAAAATCTTCATTTCACACTCATGAAGCTTTTGAGCGAGCTCTTGATTTTGTTCATGAAGCGTACTGTTCTCTTTTTGCAGTGCTGAGATGTCTTCTCTCAGCTGCGTATCGTCACTAAACCAACCCATTTTTTGCCCCTTTGTTGAGCTTTTTTACGTTACTCCAGCGATTATACTTAATATTATCCCAAAAGTGGTCTTTTGAAATAAAATTTATTGGATGATGTGATTATATTGTGATAATTTCAATGGTTAATAAACCCCATCGATTTTTCCCCTTCGAAACTACCTGAGCGCTCTTTTTGGATTTCAGAGATAAAGTCATCCAGTTTAAATGTCCCCTCTTTACGTGCTGCAACCTGATACGCCGTATTTTTAACGATCAAATTAATCTGCCCCCCAGTAAGAGGGTAGGATGAGAGTTTTTCAACATCAAATCCTTCTTCATACGGTGCATTTTTCGGAAGCATCATTTTCCATAAAGTAATACGTTGTTTCTGATCCGGTTTTTTAAACTCGATTTTGTAGTTAAAACGACGGGAAAATGCTTGGTCAATATTTTCGAGAAGGTTCGTCGTAGCGATCAAAATCCCCTGAAACTTCTCTATCTGCTCTAAAAAGATATTTTGCATCTGATTATGCATCTGATCGGCGGATGTTCCTGCACCTGATGAGCGTGAAGAGAGAAACTGATCCGCTTCATTCAGTAAGAGAATCGGCTCTGTTTTCGTCTGCTTCGTAAGATCGGCATAGGTATCGAAGATTTTACGAACATTTTTTTCCGATTCACCGACATACATCGAGAGGATTTTAGAACAATCAAAACTCAAAACCTGCCGTTTGAGTGAACGCGACAGTGAGTGAGCGGTGAGGGTTTTCCCCGTCCCCGGAGGACCGTAGAAAATAATCCGTGCATCAATCCCCGCTTTTTTATCTTTGACTCCCCATTCATGAAGCCGAGCGATCACTTCGCGATCCAACTGACGCATAAGATTTTGAAGTGTTTGCTCAGTAGAAGGGTTCAAAACGACATTCTCTAACGAAGTAGTCGGTTCGATCAACTCAAAAATTTCTTGCTCTTTGATCAGCATATCGAGTTTGAGCTTGCGCACTTTTTTCTTCTTCTGCGGATGCATGATCGATTGAAGCACCTCATCGACGATATAAAAAGCACGACTAATACCCCCAAATGGGTTGAGCATCTCCTCATAATCGATCACTTCATCACTGATAAGACGAGCACCGTCTTCGAGGAGGGCACGGTTTTTAATCCGCTCATAATCATCAAAACTGATCAAATCGATGAGCGTATTCATCTCACGCAAATTCCCCTCAGTCGCACTGTATTCTTCTTTCAAAAGGGCGAGAAAAATCACCTGCTCTTTAGGTTCAAGCTTTTTTTGTTTGAAAAAGCGATCCAATACCACATCGAGTGACGTTTGAGCAATCCGCTCATCGATCCGTTTTTCGAGCAAATCGAGTTTGTTTTGGATACGGTTGATCCCGAGAGAGTGCTCGTTTCCGTTGTGGCGGATGATCGACATTTTTTGATACAGCTCGATACGGAAAAACTGATCTTGGAGATATTCCAAATGATCAGCGTAGGGTTTGATGTCGGGAAGTGTCATCTCTAATGAGCCCTCTTCGAGAAGCTTCATAAAAACCGAAGTGAGTGCAACAGGGGTGTTATAAAGTTCGAGGTGAGAGAGTTCACTGATTTTAAGAGGGGTAAAGGAGTGATGAGTCATCCATCCCAGTTCCAAAAGGGTTTTAACCTCTCCGAAATGTTCCAAATAGGTATAATCGTCGGCACCGTAAAGCTCTTGAAGTAACTCTGCGACGATTACATCTTCTTGAGACTGTAAAAACTTACGGGTGAGAAGCTGCAAAATCTTTGCCTCATCGACCGTACATTTGAGTTGCGAAAAAATATGGGTTTTTTCGATGGTTTTATTTTCTAAAAAATCGACTAAAAATTTCAATTGAATCCTTGTTTGAGAACACGTTTAAGCACTTTACCTGTAGCAGTCTTAGGAAGAGATTCTACCACGGTTATGGTTTTAGGGATTTTAAATGCCGCCAAATGTTCTTTGAGCTGCGATTTTATAAAAGCTTGCGTCGCATCTTCATACCCCTCTTCCAGCTCTACAAAAGCGATCGGAACTTCTCCGCTATGAGGATCATTCACTCCGATCACAGCCGCGAGTTTAATCTGCGGTAACAACATCATCTGCTCTTCGATCTGTCGAGGATAGATGTTGATCCCTTTGGAGATAATGAGATCTTTAATCCGATCAACGATGTAAACATACCCTTCTTCATCGACTTTGGCGATATCTCCGGTGCGAAGCCACCCGTTTTGGATCGTCTCTTCCGTTGCGCTCGGGTTATTCAGATACCCCTGCATCACACAATCGCCTCGAATAATCAATTCACCCGATTCACCTACGGGCAGTTCTACCATCTCATCGTTTACGATTTTTACCTCATATCCATAGAGTGGCAAACCGACCGAAAGAGTTTTTTGTTTCTCAACCGGATTGATAATCACTGCGGGAGAACATTCACTCAGCCCATACCCCTCTAACATAGTGGCCCGTTTAAACGTAGATCGGAATCGGTTCAACGTATCTTCGTTCAGTGCCGAACCACCGGAGATAAAACATCGGATAGAATTGAACCACAGAAAATACCACGGCAGTTTCGCACGTATTAAAGCGTTATAGATATCAGGAACACCCATAAAAATCGTGACCCGTTTTAGAAGGGTTTGTTTGATGATATTGCTAAAAGGCAAAATCGAGGGGATAATGACAAACGATGCTCGGATGAAAAAAGGGAGTATCACCATAATCGAAAAGGTAAATGAGTGAAACATCGGCAAGTAGACGATGAAACGATCACGTGAACTCAAATCAAACCGCTCACGTGCTCCGATAAGATTGGAAAAAAGGTTTCGGTTGCTGATCATCGCCCCCTTAGGGTGCCCCGTCGTACCTGATGTGTAAAAAATAACTGCCGTATCATCCAGCTGTGAAACAGATGGGCTGTGCGTGTGTAAATGATCGCTTAGTATCTCATCCAATACTAAATGTTGTGAATCCTCTTTTGGTGCTTTATCGATCCAAATCGTGTGAGTGATCGTCTCTATCGAATCGGATAAATCAGCCACCTCTTTGAGAAACTTAGAGGATGTAATCAACGCTTTCGCACCGCAATCACTCAAGATATAGCGGTACTCCTCGTTTTTGAGCATCGTGTTGATCGGCACCGTAACCGCACCGAGTTTACTAATCGCAAACACACTTTGGACAAACTCGACCCCATTCGGAGCGATCAGAGCGATACGATCCCCGCGCACGATACCGATCAGCTCCAGCGCACGAGCCGTTTGATCCACTCTCTCTAAAAATTGTTTGTAGCTATAACTCTCATCCTCGACAAAAATAACTTTTTTCGATGGATTTTCTCGTGCGACACTGGAGAGCATCGCATAAAAATTTTCATACGGATAATGAATCAAAAGCGGTACTCAATTCCGGCGGTGACCAAATAGGCTCTTGCATTGGAGAATTCACCATTAATTCCATTATCGTTAGTCGTTATGGTTCTTGATTTTTTCAAATCAACCAATCCTGCTAGACCAATATTCCATTGATCATTTAGCTGATAGCGACCACCCATAGAGATAATCCAGGCATCGGAATCAGGAAGCTCAAAGCCGAGTGTTTTTTCTGGAACAGGAGACTCATCATACGCAACCCCTGCCATTGCAGTCCATTTGCCGTATTTTTGAGTAAGTCCTAGACGATAGCTATTGGAATCTTCGTAATTTTTAGCTTTAGGATTATCAAACGCTGTGCCCAATCCTCCAGGCAAAGCTATAGAGTAATCAAAATCTAAATTTTTATACGATGACCAAAAAGTACGTTCAAATACAGCTTCTATTGTTGTTCCACGACCAAAGGTATACGCTGCCGCCAAATTCAAAGCTGCAGGTACTGGAACAGAAACATTTGCAGCTCCATCATAAAATGGAGTCCCAACAGGTAACCCAGCATAAATCTTAGCATTTCCTTCAACACTCAAATCGACATTTGAACGATACGTTGCCGCTAAAGACAATTCTTTACTTGGCTTATACATTAAGGCCAAGTTATAACCATAATCGATCGAGTCCCCTTCAAGATCACGAGAAGCAGTAGCCGAACTTTTAACCACACCGCTACTGTGAATGATACGAAAACCAGCACCAAAACTCACCGCATCACTGATCGGTACTGCAAATGTTGGGTTAACTTCTATAGTTTCCAAAGTAAACTCTTCAGCACTGTAAATTCCTGGAGCACTTTGCCATCGTTTCGACAATCCTGCCGGTACTACAACACTCAATCCAACGCGAGCACCACTATCACCCAATTTTTTCGAAGCAAAATGCAATGTAGGGACTAAAAAATTCTCTTTTTTTGATTCTATATCATAGTCCAATGTACCTGTTGGCACATATTTCCCTTTATAATCGATTCCACTTAACCCGATATAGGTCATATCCGCTTCAAAAAGATTGACATCTTCGTTATAGACCATCGCCGCAGGGTTATAATACGCCGCATCGGCTCCATGTGAAGCAGCCACATACGCGGCACTCAGAGCCGTACCATTGATCGAACTCTCCGGGATTTTATATCCCCCCGCCATTGCTGCGGCTGCTGCAGCCGACAGTAATACTATGTATCGCATCATCTCTCCTGTAGTGAGTAAAGTAGTTCAATCTCCTGAGCCCAAATCGTCTCATCAATCGTTTCAAGTACCAGCGGAATATCATCCATTCTCGGATCATTCATGATAAATCCAAACGCATCGAGACCTATTTTTCCCTTTCCAAGTGAGTCATGTCTATCGACATGACTCCCAAGATCGGGTTTAGAATCGTTGATATGCATCCCTTTGAGGTACTTAAATCCCACTATTGTATCAAACTCCGTCCAGGTTGCGTCATATGCCTCTTTGGTTCGGATATCATATCCCGCCGTAAACATATGGCACGTATCGATACAGACGCCGACGCGAGATTTGTCCTCTATGCGCTCTATAATCGCATTTAGATGCTCAAAACGCCATCCTAGATTGCTCCCTTGACCCGCCGTATTTTCGATTACCAATGTGACACCTTCGGTAACACTCAACGCTTCATTCATGCTCAT
>NZ_JAQTYM010000073.1 GCF_028688295.1 Sulfuricurvum sp. | reverse complement strand
TCAGGTGGCTATAGAGAGGGGGAAACGCCCGGTCCCATTCCGAACCCGGAAGCTAAGACCCTCATCGCTCATAATACTGCATCTTTCAGGTGTGGAAACGTAGGTCGCCGCCTGGCTTTCAGAATTTTAACCTTCTCTTCTTTTACAATCCCTTTTTTTCAATCAAAACACCACCTTCTCAGCATTGCTACTGTATACTTTCGCTTATGAAACCAACACTTTATTTCCTCAGATCCTCCGAACAAAAAATACTTATCGATATGCTCCATTATGCGATGCGCTTAGACGACGTCAATAAATCACTATCGGATATTCCAAAACTGGCTATCTACTGCGAATTTTACGGCTATACCAGCAAAGACTTAGGTCTGTATGCCCTTGTCGATAATCAGCTCGCAGGAGCCGTATGGATACGTCGTTTAAATGCCGATCACGGCTCAAATGGCTACATCGATGACAATACTCCTATTTTGAATATGGCAGTACTTCCTGAGTTTCGAGGGAAGGGTATAGGGTCACAGATGATTGAGCAGCTGTTTATGGAAGCAGCGGCACTCTATGATAATATCAGTGTAAGTGTTGTCTATGATTCACCCGCAATTCGTTTTTATGAGCTGCATGGGTTTGTGCGTCACGATAATGGCTCTGTAGAACAAAGTTTTGTCGATGGTAAGAATGTTATTACCTTGATTAAAAAGCTTCAAAAAGCAGCAATTATACGTCCGACTGATGGATATGATCCAAGACGTTGGATGGATTAATACCACTCTACTATTCTTTAAAATAAAAAAAGATAAATGGAACATCCCATAATTGATGTAAGTGTTAGAGCTCCAAATATCCATCTACCCATCTTACGATGTTTATCACTTTTTTCCAAAATACCATTCTGATATGATTTGTAAGTTGAAATAATGAGATATATCCATCCTCCAACGGCCATTAGTGCTATAAAAATATGAATGAGAAGAAATAAAAGGAGAAAATCGTACGATAAAGGACTTTCTTTGGCATATTCAACAAATCCACCTGTAAGACGAACACCAATTTCAAAAATAAGTACCATAATGATGGTAATGGCTAAAATAGCAAATTGGCTCTGGTAATGAAGTTTAATATTACCTCGAATGGCTTGGTGAATTGAAAACCCTAATAAAAAAGGGAGAATTGCAAAATAGAGAGTAACAATATCCATATACATTAAGGCTTTAGTGCCTAAAAATCCTGGTTCAAAAAACATAAATATCCTGATAATATAAATGCGACATTATAGCGAGTGTTTAGAGATTAGGTGAAAGAAGAAGGGTTGATATGACAGCATAGAGCTGTCATAAATCAATTAACGCTCTTCGTAAGAAGCGCCAGCGATCACTTTACGTGATACTGTGTAAGGAATCAACGCAGCTGCGCGTGATTGTTTGATCGCGATTGTAACCATATCTTGGTGACGTTTACAGTTACCTGTAAGACGACGAGGCATGATTTTGAAACGCTCAGAGAGTGAATATTTCAATGACTGTACATCTTTGTAGTCAATGAAATCAACTTTTTGCTCGCAGTATTTGCAATAACGTTTTTTGTATTTTCTTTTTTCTGACATGGTTCTATCCTTGTGCTTATTCTAAAACGGAATTTCGTCTTCGTTTATATCAATCTCTGGGAGATTGTTTTCCGGCATTCTTGCCGGTGCGGGTTTAGAATACGACGGTGGAGGAGTGTAAGCCGCTTTAGGTGCAGGTGCATCATAGCCGCTATTTCCAGCATCACTGTATTCGTTATAACCGCCCTGAGAACCACCCTCGCTACGTGAATCGAGCATTTGCATCGTTTCGACGATAACAGAGTGTTTAGAGCGCTTTTGGCCATTTGTTTGGTCAACCCATTGGTCAAATTTTAATCGTCCTTCGACGAGGATTTTAGAACCCTTACGGAGGTATTGGTTGGCTACCTCACCAGAACGTCCGAAAAAAGTGATATCGACAAAACATGTCTCTTCCTTTTTCTCGCCATTCACTGTGAATTTTCGACTCGTAGCAATAGCGGTATTGGCAATCGCCGATCCACCTTGTGCATATTTGAGCTCAATATCACGAGTGAGATTTCCAACCAAAATAATTTTATTAAACATAGGTTTTCCTTTAAAAGGCTTAAGAAGCTACTTCTTCTTTTTTCTCAGCAACAGCAGCAGTTGGAGCAGGTTTTTTGGTTTTTTCAACCATACCGTTCCAAGCAGCAATTTCACGTTTTGAATCGTATTTCATTGTTACGAAACGCAAAATTTCCTCGTTGATACGGAAACGACGCTCAATTTCAGAAATCGCAGCAGGTGCAGATTTGTAATACATAACGTAAAAATAACCGCGAGCGTTTTTCTCGATCGGGTAAGCTAATTTTTTCATTCCCATTGCGTCGCGAGCAACGATCTCACCGCCGTTTGCAGTGATCACTTCTTCAACGAGAGCGATGGTGTTTTTAATCTCTTCTTCTGTAAGAGTAGGTTTTACGATTACTAGGTTTTCGTAATGTCTCATAGCGTATGTCTCCTTATGGTGTTCGCCCCTTATGGTTGTTATACAGCACGACAGTCGTGTTGCAAAGAGCAAGGAACGCGCGGATTATACTAAAATTTTGCTTAATTTAAGTTTCATTTAGTTTCATGATTCTTGTAGTATAATATCCAAAAGCTCAATTATGATCGTGAGAATTTATGCGCTTAATTACTCAGTTTATTTGGCGAAAACATGCGCTTGAACGGATGTTGGAACGCTCAATTACCCGTAACGAAGTAATGGAATGTGCATACAAGGGTGAGGTTATAGAATCTTATCCCGAAGACTACCCGTTTCCAAGCTTTTTGGTTTTGTATTCAGAGCCTATACCGCTTCATATCGTTATGGCGATGGAGGGTGAGGATTGTTATATTATCACTGCATACAGACCGAGTCCTGATGAATTTGAGAATAACTTTACTACAAGGATAAAACGATGAAAACCTGCCCGTTATGCAAAGGTTCTATTGTCAATGGTGTGAGTACCTTTACGGTTGATCTCGGTTTCGGCGTTGTGGTTGTACGTGACGTTCCTGCTACTGTTTGTTCTCAATGTGGCGAGGAATGGCTATCAGATAACACCGCTGTGAAACTAGAAAATATCGTTGAAACTGCCCGTCAAAAACATGTGACGGTAGAAGTGGCTCGATGGAGTGAAGCGGTCGCGTAATCATTAATTCCCAATCAAGTCGGGAATGACAAAAGCAGAAGGTGTGTTTATAGAACGCTTTGTAGTTTAAGCAGTGCCGATAATAGGAGTGATTCTTGATCGGGGCTTCCGGTCGATTTCATCTTTAGCTCGGTATCGAGGAGGAGATTTATCCCCCGTTTATACCCCTCAGGCGAGATTTTGATCGAGAGGGCGGCACGCTCTTTTTCGACAAATCCCGGAAGTTTATACCCCAACACGAGAGCCGAATCGGCGACGCCGTGAATTTTGATGGCGCTGTTAAAAAGATACAACTGTGTCAAAAATCCGCTGATGGCGGTGAGGAGCTGGATCTCGTTTTCTCCCGATTCGAGGAGGTGGCGTAGCGAGGGGAGAAACTCTTTTTTCTCGATGACACGGGCGATGAAGTGGTCGAGTTTGATTTCGCTCAGACCGAAGACATGCTCATCGATCTCTTTCATTCCGATCGGTTTGCCCAAAATGGAGAGTTTGGAGAGCTCGTTGCAGGCGAGGGCGAGATCGTTGTTGTGGATGTCGAGGAGGTGAAATGCCGCTTGATTATCGAGTTGAACCCCTAGCGCTTGCGCTTCTTGCATTACGATGGCGCGTGCTTCGGCGGCAAAGGGGTGGAAGAAACGAACTGATCCGGTATGGGCACCTTTGAACGCGGTGTCGGCTCCTTTGACATCCTCGCCGTAGTAGCAGTAGACGAAGGTATTATCACTGTTTTTTCCGACGAGTTCCACGAGGGTGTCGAGCTCGGCTTTGGGGAGCTTTTTTTCGTGTTTGACGATAAGGAGATTTTGATCACCGAAAAGTGAGCCTTGCGAAAGGTGGGCTTTGGCGGTGTTGAAATCGTACTCGTCATGATAGAGGCTCAGAACCGATGCCCCCTCGATCTGAGCGAGTCCGTGTGCGTAGCGGTCGATGAGAAAGTGGCTCTCGCCGAAGAGTGCCATTGCTCGTGGTGCTGAATTGTTTTGGAGGTGACGGTCTAGCTCTTGTCTATTCATCCGTTTCCTTCTCTATTCGACTCACAAACGAGGCGGTGATTTTCGCGGTGGCGAGGTTGGCGGTTTCGATTTTAACGATGATGTCATCGAAGAGCATCAGACCAAATTGTGAGGAAATCTGTACTTTTGCCCCCGTGATGGTGTCGTGAATCTCGGCGATGAACGGCTCTTCGGCGCGCATGATACGGGCTTTGAACTCTTGTCCGATCACGGTGGCCGCCCAGCGGGCGAATTTGCGCTCTTGGAATCGGATTTCGATGTCGCTCGCTTCACGCTCTTTTTCACTGATGGAGGTACAAAGAGACTCGATGTTGCGCAATACATACGATCCCTCTTCGGTATCTCCTGCCGCAATCGCTTTGAGGAGGCGGTGGACGATCAGGTCGCTGTAACGGCGGATCGGAGAGGTGAAATGGGTGTAACGATCAAACCCGAGACCGAAATGTCCCATGTTATACGGAGCATAGCGTGCCTGCATCTGAGCACGGATGATGAGGGTATCGACCTCGCTGATCAGATCGCGCCGCTCCGCTTCGGCTTGGATCGCCATGATCGTCTCTTTGATCGAGCCTTGGGACTCGACGAAAATACCGATACTCGCCAACTCGGTGTAGAGGCTTTGGAGTTTCATCGGGCTAGGGGATTCGTGGATACGAAACACTCCCCGCTCGTACAGTGATGCCGCCGCTTTGTTAGCGAGGAGCATACAATCTTCGATAAGGGCATGCGACGGCGTTTCGACAGCAAACTCGGTGGAGACGATATTCTGCTCTTCATCGATGCGCATCTCCAGTTCGCTGGAGCGGAAGTTGTACCCTTTTTTCATCCGTTCTTCACGGAGTTTATAGGTGAGATCATTGAGCAGAGGGATATAGGCTAATACCTTCGCCTCTTTTTCGGTTTTGGCTTCGAGATTCCCTTCGAAAAAGGCATCGATCTCTTCGTAGCTGAAGCGTCGGTGAGAGTGGATGATCGATTCATACAAGGTATGGGAATCCATCTCATAGGTTACGGGGTCAATGTGCATCTCAAACGTGTAGGCAAGACGATCGACGAGAGGCTGGAGCGAGCAGAGGGTTTCGCTGAGTTCTCTCGGGAGCATCGGGATGGAGCGGTGGGGGAGGTAGATCGAGAAACTGCGATAAATCGCTTCGGCGTCGATCGCTCCGAACGGGTGGACGTATTCGCTCACATCGGCGATAGCGACGTAGAGGGTGGAGGTTTCGGGGATATAACAGATGGCGTCATCGAAATCTTTGGCGGTGACGGGGTCGATGGTACAAAACGGCAGATGGCGCAGGTCACGGCGGTGGGGATAGAGCGAGGCATCGACCTCTTTGGGAAATTCGCGTGCCATGGCTAATACGTCATCTTCGAACGCATCATGTTTGTTGTAGAGGGCGAGGACGATTTTCTCATCCACTTTAGGATCACTCAGGTTGCCTAAGTAGGCGGCTATGGTTCCGCTTTGGTTGTTGATCTGGTAGAGTGATCCTTCGGCTGTTTCGGGGAGATCATTGAGGGCAAATCCTGCGGGATGATCGGTGCGGATGTCTTGGAGGCTCAAATAGCCGTTTTTCATCGTGACGACGGCGACGCTGAAGGTTTCGCTCCGTCCGGCGATGACGACGACTTTCGCCTGAGGACCGCCCCGTTTTCCGAGTAACCGTTGGGCAATGACCAAATCGCCACTTTTCGCCCCCATAAGGTTATTGGTTTCGATAAAGTGGTCGCGGATACTCTCTCCCAATGTCTGAAGATACGCACCGCTCTCAGAAGCCAAAGAGACGATACCTGCGCGGTATTGAGATGCGAGCTGATATTTGTTATCCTCATGAGTAAGAAGTTTTCGTGTAAGCCATTCATTAATGTGCTCACGCTCTTCGGGTGCGATATCTTGGTCATAAAGACCATGGGTAAGACGAATTAGGAGTGATTTCATAAGAGATATTATAGTCAATAAATACTTCTATGATAGAATAACTCTTCTAATTTTACAAAGGAACATACTAATGACACATGAAGCGATTTTAAACCAACTCGGATATGCCCCAAATGAAGCATTAAGCCTCCAACTCAGCCGAATCGAAGAGAATACGGCAGGGTATGAGAAAATTATCAAACATATTTTGGATTTGCACGAAGCGTTGAAAACGGATGAATCGTATGTGGCGATGTCGAACAGTAACGACTATTTTAAAATCAAGATCGATGCGACGAGTGAGATCAGTTCAAGTGACGCGATGGAAAAAATCAACCATTTTGCGGATAAGTACAAAGTTCAGCTTCAAAAAGTGGACGGGAAACCGACTTATTATATTGTTGGATTTGCGGCGTAAATAAATGGGGCTTTCGCCCCGCTTCTTGAAGAGTTCTATTAGGCTTCTTGTATAACCCCGAAGAAAAAAATATGACATTATAAGACGGAAAAGTAGGTTATAGGTGTCAGATGATACCTATTTTTATTTTGTGTTAGCCATTATAAACTGCCAATCAAACTTTTAAATGATTCTCTATTTTTCTTTCGCGATGCGAGTTCACTGACTAAATATTTAATACACGTTTGTAAAGTATTTGCTCGTTCGAGACAAACTTCATCACTATATTTATGGACTCCTTCACTAAGTACTTGATATAAACGACCCAATGGATTAAGTCCAGATGGAGTTAAATAATCAGGCATGGCATTATTTGCAACTTTGATTTTTTCGCTCATTGGGGTTTCTTTCTTTAATTCCGATAGTTTATCTAGTAGCGAATGATCTGCATTTGTGGAGTTAATTTCTTCTTGGAGCATGTCGAGTAATTCACCAATATTATTTTCAATAATTCTTCGCATGTATGCAAAAGCTGCAATTCCATAACCATTAGCTAAACACACCACAGCTTTTTCATAATAGTCTTTGTCATTCGAGAAAAACTTTTGTAGAAGTGGATCCCTGTCTAAATGCTTTCTAGGTAGTTCCCCATATTTTTGAAGTTTAATTGTTTCATCGCTAACTACCTGCTCAACTAAATATTCATGTTTTTCGTTATGGCAAGATACACAGGTGAACTGAAAAAAAGACTGACCAGAGGTAAGTTGTTTTCTGGGCATACCTGCTCCGCCTCCTCTAGAGCCCAAGTATTGAAAAGGTCTGCTTTGTTTGCACGTTTCACAGTAAGCATCTATTTCATTTATCCATAAACTCTCTCTATCGAAATCAGGTCTTTCAAACTCTTGCCAAGTATAGAGTGAAGCATTTTCTAAAAAATCTTTTATATGTTTGTCAGTGAGCTTTTCCATTCTTGTTATCTTTATCCTTTTATTGAATACTTGTGTTGCTGACTATTTATTTACACCAAAAATATATACTATTCTGCCAAAAATCCACAAAATAATTTGTTATTCAAAATGACATATTTTTAAACATTTTACACCGTTTTTCTTAAAATAATTTCCGTGTTTTACTTATGTGTAGAGTCAAAATTTACCGAAAGAGCGATACGATTCACCGCTCTTTAATATATGATCCCGTTCGCCCTGAGCTAGTCGAAGGGTGTTTAATTCATGCTTCGACAGGCTCACCACGAACGCAAATGTAGGTTATGCAAGAAGTCTATTCACTATCTATTGACACGGGTTATTGTTTGGTATATACTTGTGATATATATCTTTCAGAAAGGATCTGAGATGACAGTTATGGCAAAAGTGTTTCAAAACGGTCGTTCACAGGCGATTCGCATCCCAAAAGAGTTCCGCGTCGATACGGATGAAGTGTGCATTGATAAAATAGGCGATACACTGATTATCAAACCGAAAATAGAGAAGAAATGGGACGTGTTTTTTGATGCTCTAGAGGATATTGATACTGAGGGATTTCTTGAGGATCGAGAGCAACTGCCTCTTCAAACGAGAGAGATATTTTAATGCTCTATATGCTCGATACCAACATTTGCAGCTATATTATCCGCAATAAGCCCCAGAACATCAAAGAAAAGCTCAAATCCGTTGAAAAAGATCATACGATAGCTCTTTCTACAGTCGTTGTGTCTGAACTGATCTATGGTGCAAAGAAAAAAGGGAGTGAAAAGCTCTTTGATCTCGTCCTCTCCTTTATTGAGAATTTTCAGATCATGGATTTTGATAAAAACAGTGCATTGTCCTATGCGACTATACGGGTCGAGTTGGAAACTACCGGAAATATTATCGGTTCAAATGATCTATTTATTGCCGCCCATGCCAAAGGGTGCGATGCGATATTGGTCACTAATAACACCAAAGAGTTTGAACGGGTTGAGGGGTTGCGGTTGGAGAATTGGGTATGCTAAAAAGGACAAAAGTATGAGCCAAAATGAACCCATGACCCCACGAGGGTACGATGAACTCCTACGGGAATTTAAATTTCTTAAAGATGTCGAAAAGCCCCGTGTTAATGTCGAAAAACAGCGTGCGGCGGAGCTGGGGGATCGAAGCGAAAACGCCGAATATCATGCGGCGAAAGAGAAACTGCGTCACATCGATAAACGTCTTTTTTATCTGAATTCGATGATCGAAAAAGCACATATCATCGATCCATCAATTCTCGATCACTCCCGTGCCCATTTCGGAGCGACGATTGTGATTATGGATGTGAACACGGATGAGGAATTTTCCTATAGTATTTGCGGAACGCTAGAAAGTGAGCCTGAAAATGGACTTATTTCGGTCCATTCACCGCTCGCACGTGCGATGCTTGGGAAAGAGGAGGGAGATGAGTTTATTGTTCATCTCCCCAGCGGAAAAAAGAGTTACGAAGTGATCGGAATCGGCTATACCGACATCTTTTCACTCAAAAAAAATATCCGCAGTGAGAAAGAATATAGTTTTCATTAACCTTATTTAATCTCAATTTTTTTAGATACTTTTTTTCCTGTTTTGGGAACAGTGATTTTTAGTACACCGTTGGTGGATGTGGCACTGATCGCTTCGAGGTTGGCATCATCCGGGAGTGAAAAACTCTGATTGAATTGCCGATACGATTTTTTCGACCCCTCTTTTCCCTCCGATTCTTCTTTTCGCTCTCCCGAAATCACCAATCGATTACCGACGGTTTCAATCGCAATATCTTTTTTATCCATCCCCGGCAGATCGATATTGATGAGGTAGGCTTTATCAGTTTCTTTCATGGATGATGCACTGTACGCTGAAACCATGCGGGGATAAGGACGTTCGAAAAACCGTTCCATATCCTCCATATTCCAAAATGCGCATTTTTCATCACACGGTTTTTCCGGTTTTGATTGAGGAGTAGATACGGTTGCTGTCGCTATTAAAGGGATAGCACTTAGCCAAACTAAAACAGATTTTGATATATTCATGGATAAACCTCCGATAATGATTTTAGAACACTAAATTTATATCGATTTTGTAAATAGAGGGTAAATTAAGGGGGCGCTTGATTAGCCTTTGGTATAATCGCGTTACTATTACTATTTTAAGGAATTTGCCGTGAGCACTCCCCTTCCAGATATCGAAAAAGTTCTAAAACAGCATAAATTGTCAATGGACGATTATGCCCATATCAAAAAAATTCTCGAACGTGAACCAAATCTCGTTGAGATCGGAATTTTTTCAGCAATGTGGAGTGAACACTGCAGTTATAAATCGTCTAAAAAACATTTGAACGGTTTCCCGACTAAAGCACCGTGGGTTATCCAAGGACCGGGTGAAAATGCGGGTGTTATCGACATCGGCGGCGGATATGCGGCGGTTTTCAAAATGGAGAGCCATAACCATCCGAGTTTTATCGAACCGTATCAAGGTGCAGCAACAGGTGTCGGCGGGATTATGCGTGACGTATTCACCATGGGTGCGCGCCCTATCGCCAACCTCAATGCACTCCGTTTCGGTAATGTATTGAACAAAGATGATATTAGTGCGCATCAGCGTTATTTGGTACGCGGTGTCGTATCGGGTATCGGCGGATACGGTAACTGTATGGGGGTTCCGACGATCGGCGGTGAGACAAGTTTTGATGAGTGCTATAACGGTAACATCCTCGTAAACGCCTTTACTCTCGGACTCGCTAAAAGCGATGAGATTTTCTACGGAAAAGCGGAGGGGATTGGTAATCCGGTTATCTATGTCGGATCTAAAACAGGGCGCGACGGTCTCGGCGGTGCGGT
>NZ_JAQTYM010000072.1 GCF_028688295.1 Sulfuricurvum sp. | reverse complement strand
AATACAACCAATGCAATACCCAACGCTACCCCTAATAGTTTAACTTTCTCTATTAATACTGCTTTGATCCCATTATCTTGAAACAATACTCGATAAATTAAAATCGAAGGGATCACACCGATCAAAACCACATATAAAATCAAGGTGGCACTAAAGAGATCGGCAGATTCATTGAGATTCGTTTGAAGTACATTCTCAATCATATGGGTATCGATTACCACATCGTAGGTATCCATAAAATAGGCAACGAATGAGGATACTAATAGAATGATGATTAAAAAAGGTTTTGTAGCATGTCCCCATGATAATAACGTTAGCAGTATCACACTCACGCTGAGCGATAAAACTGCAAGCGACGTTATAAAAGGAAGTGTACTCCATGAAAGAGGATATATATCAATAACGTGTTTAAAAAATGCCATATTGGCAACTAGGGTCAAAAAAAATGCTACCGTAAGAATGACTTTCCATTGCGGTACTTGAGTAGATTTAAACATTGTGAACACAGGATCTCCAAAAAATAAGTGTCGAATCATAATCTTCATGAGACAACCATTCGTAAACGCTTACTATTATCCATACTTATTCTATAATTGCGCATCACTCAATTATTAGGGACCTGACTGTATGCTTCGTGAACTCTTCAAAATTTACCTCCTCTTTATCGTACTCTTTTTTCTTGGACGACTTGGACTCTATGGTCTTTATTTCGATCGTTTGGAGGACATTAGCTTTGCTGAATCGCTATTATCGTTTTTATACGGTTTAAAACTCGATACGATGACCACCTCAATCATCCTCGTTATCCCAGTACTTTTACTCGCGATTACACCTCAAATTTTAGCTAAATATATTGCTCATTTCCTCAATGGCTATGTTCTATTTTTTCTCCTTATTGCCCTTTACATCGAAAATGCTACTTTCCCTTTTGTCGCCCAGTATGATGTACGTCCCAACTATCTCTTTATCGAATATCTCAAATACCCCAAAGAAGTAATATCAATGATCCTCAAAGAGTATCCGATGCAGCTTATAGTTGCGCTGGGGATGTTGATTATTGCAGGATGGGCATATCTTCGTTTCTCACCGCTTCGTCTGGTTGAAACGATACAAACACCCCTATGGAAACGGCTTCTTTTGTTTCCGCTTATAGTTGTCATTCTTTTCATCGGTATCCGTTCTTCGTTCGGTCACCGTCCTGCTAATATCTCCGATGCCCTCTACAGCACAAATCGTATGGCAAATGAGATTGCTAAAAATTCTCTTTACTCAATCGGATATGCCTATAGAAGCTATACAAAAGAGGAAAGTCTTGTCAAACCTTATGGGAAAATGGAGCTTTCCGAAGCTTATGCACGGGTAGGAAAGAAACTCGCCTTAAATCCTAAACAAGAATTCCCATTCAATCGACTTGAACCCACCCATTTTAGAACTGAAAATCCTAAAAATCTTGTCATATTTATCCAAGAATCCATGGGAAGCCAATTCGTCGGATTCAGCGGCGGGGATGCCACTATCACCCCTAACCTCGAAAAGCTTTCCCATGAAGGGATAGCCTTTAGTAATCTCTTTAGTAATGGAACCCGCAGTATTCAAGGATTAGCAGGAATGAGCTCAGGCTATCTCCCACTTCCAGGAGAGGGAGTTGTCAAACGAAATAAATCCCAAAGCGATTTTTTTACGGTTGCCACTTTGCTCAAACCGTTGGGATACAAATCGAGCTTTATTTACGGCGGGGAAGGTCGATTTGACAATATGCGCAGCTGGTATATGGGGAACGGGTTTGATGAAGTGATCGAACAAAAGGATTACCAAAATCCGAGTTTCGTCAGTACATGGGGGGTCAGTGATGAGGATTTAGTCCTCAAAGCGAATGAAAAGTTTAAATCCCATGCCGAAAAAGGGGAAAAGTTTGTCTCGATTATGTTCTCATCATCAAATCATTCACCGTTTGAATTACCGGATGGTAAAATAGATTTTATCTCTGGAAAACCAAAATATGGAGTTGAAAACGCTGTCAAATATGCCGATTTTGCTATCGGTCGTCTTTTTGAACTCGCGCGTAAAGAGTCATACTATAAAGATACTGTTTTTGTTGTCGTTGCCGATCATAATGTACGTGTCTACGGAGATGATATCATTCCGGTTAATATGTTCCATATTCCGGCACTCATCGTCGCAGATGGGTTAACACCTCAAAAGTTTGATACACTTTCATCTCAACCTGATGTTTTAGCGACAGCACTTGATTTGATCGGAGTAGATTTGAGCTATCCGGTACTTGGTCACTCAATCTTCAGCAACAAAAAACAAGAAGTGGCTTTTATGCTGTTCAATGATATGTTTGCATTACGTGATCGTAATGATATAGCTATTGTACAACCCAATAAAGAAGCACTAACATTTGTCTATAAAAATGATCGACTTATACCTGCTGCACACAATAAAGAACTTGAAAAAGACGCATTAGCTTTTATTGTTGTTATGGACGATATGTATAATAAAAAGCTGTTTCGAATCGCTCATTAATATCATTAAGTTATCGTTAGTGATGAGCTCACGTGCCCTTTAGGGTATGTCGAAGCATGAATAAATAATTCCCTTCTACAGGCTCAGGGCGAACGGAAGTATAGATATGTATATCAATCTTGAGAATAGAAAGTAATCTGCAAAAAAAGAAGAAAGAGTAGAAGAAAATTTCTTCCCAAAAGAAGGGAAGAAGCAAACGATTAACGTTTTGAGAATTGAGGAGAACGACGTGCTTTACGTTTACCCGGCTTCTTACGCTCAACGATACGAGCATCGCGAGTAAGCATACCGAACGGTTTCAAGATAGCACGGAAAGATGGATCAAATGTGCAAAGTGCACGAGAGATACCATGACGAAGTGCATCAGATTGTCCAGAGAAACCGCCACCCATTGTTGAAGCAGTGATATCAACTGATCCATCTTGTTTAGTCAAAGAAAGCGGTTGAGTAACACGCAATTTTTTTGCTTCAAGACCACCCAACCATGCGTCGAGTGAAAGACCGTTTACAGTGATTTTACCTGTACCCGGAGCAAGCCATACTTTAGCGATCGAAGATTTTCTTCTTCCGGTTGCATACGTTTTTGCCATTATTTATCCTTACTTAGCAATCTGTGCAGAGTGAGGATGTTCCGCACCGGCATAGACTTTTAGTTTTTTGATCATCGCGCGACCCAATTTTGTTTTAGGGAGCATACCGCGAGCTGCAAGTTTGAAAACTTTTTCTGGGTTAGTAGCCAAAAGTTCTGTAAATTTTTCACTTTTTACGTTACCGAAGTAACCTGTGTGACGGTGGTATGTTTTAGTAGCAGTTTTGCCGTTACCGTTAATAATCGCTTTTTCAGCATTAATGATAACAACAAAGTCACCACAGTCGATATTTGGGGTAAAATAAGGTTTATCTTTTCCGCGAAGACGAGTAGCAACATCAGTCATAATACGACCGAATGTTTTCCCTTCCGCATCGATCAAAACCCATTTACGTTCGATTTGCTCAGGTGAAGCAATTTTAGTAAATTTCATCTTGAGTCTCCTTTTAAAGTCTCTATAAATAGTGGCGAAATTGTACCCTTTTAAACTTATAATCTGCTGAAATTAAGTTTTTTATAAGCACTTAACCCATTCGATCCGATCCTCTAGGAGATAACACAAATATCCCTCGACCTCCTCATTGTTCATTGAGCGTATCGCCTCAGCGTAACGATTGATCTGTTCGGTGTGTTTGGCTTCCTCTTCACGTCCGCTTTTATAATCGATGATTTTCCAGCCGTTTTCACCCCTCACCAACAAATCGATCACCCCTAGATTTCCGCTATGGCGTATCATCTGCTCTTTGTAGCGATCCCCTTGAATCAGTCTGCCAAAGCGTTCATCGTCTATTAAACGAGCAATCCGCTTTTCGATCTCCTCCATTGCACTGGGTTGAAGAAACGCACCGTAACGGTTACGGGTCGATTCGAGAGAAACCTTCAGCGATTCGTGACTAAACTCTCCCATCATCTCCAGCGTGTAGTGCAGTGCCAACCCAAACTGTACCGCCGCATAATCATGTGTTGCTTCTTTAAGAGAACTCGGTTTCTCTTCTTGTCGACCGAACGAAAGGGATTTAAAATTCAAAGACTTTTGCACGATCGGCACATCAGTGTGATGCGTTTTTATCTCCAAACTCCCCCAATGAGCCGGTGTAAGTTCGAGAGGGTCAAACCATGAGTTTTTTGTTTTCGCGATAACACTGAGTGATTCCACCGCGCGGGTCAGGGCGACATAGAGAGCATTGAGCTGATCCTCTCCTGCAGCTTCTTTTTCGGCTTCGAGTGCTCTTGCGTAGAGGGGATCGAGTAATTCACGCCCTTTTATCCGATAATGCATTCCGCGAAGCACCGCCCCCTCATATTCATAGACTATCGCATCGTTACGGCTCCGAGGGGTCCCTAGACGATCAAGGACAATAACGTGCTCAAACTCCAACCCTTTGGATTTATGCACCGTCATGATCCGAATCCCCCGCATATCGCTTTGGGGCGAAGTGCTCTCGAGCCGGTCAATCTCGAACACCACCTCTTCGATGTCTCGGTAGCTTCGCAATGCTTCGATAAACATCAATGCGCTCTTATCGGCAATCCGAAATCGTTTGATAAACGCGATTACAGTGCTGTTTACTTCCTCTACACTCAAGCGCTCTATGCTTTGACTCTCCACCCCCAACAGTGCGGCGCAGTTGGAGCGGTAAATCGACTCGCCGAAATAACAATAGCGCAGATACTCGATGATGGCGCGGACACTTCGCTGTGCGATGAGGCGTGCGGTCGTCTCGGTCACGACGTCATATCCACGCCCACTGAGTACCTCTTCCACCGCACTCCCGTCTTTGTTGGTCGCGGTCAAAATAGCGATCTCTTCGGGTGCGGCACCCTGAGTGATCAACAGTGCGACCCTCTCGCTCAGCGATTCGAGCAGATCATCGCTATAGAGAACCTCGACATACCCTCCGCTATAGCTTTGCGGGCTCTGCTGAGGGATATACCCTTTGATTTTCCCCTCGAAAGCACGATTTACAAAATGGACAATCTCACTGCGGGAGCGGTAGTTCACCTTGAGCGGTTCGAGCTTCACATCAAACAGCTCCGCTACCTGATGAAAGAGGGCACTCACCCCACCGCGAAAACGGTAGATCGATTGTTTCACGTCTCCGACGAAAAAGAAGCTCCCCCCCTCGTTCACCCCCACACCGGAACGGATCTCTTCGATCAACGGACGGAGGATGTCAAACTGGATAACACTGGTATCTTGAAACTCATCAAGGAGGAGGTGCTTGAGGCGTGAATCGAGGCGAAAATAGAGAAACTCGCTCTCCAGTTTTTCCCTCAGCAGCGTATGGACGTTGAGGGTTATATCATCGAAACTGAGTTCATTGCTCTGCGTTGCCATACTTTGTCGGCTTTTGATATAGAGTTTGAGCACGGCAAACAGCTCTTTGAAATAAAGCACCTCGCGACGGCGCATTTGTGAAGCAACGGCACGCTGCAATTCATGGAGGAGTTCATCCATTCGCGGCTCATACGTTTTTTTAAAATCCCAGTACTCCATACTCGGTTTAAAGAGCCACGTTTTTTCCAACAGCTCCTCATAACTCTCAAACTCCATCGTTTTTCGGGCGCGATCACTGAGCGGTTTTGAGAGGCTCAGCTTTGAGAGTTCACGAGCACACTCTAACGCATACCCTATTGACTCCTCCGGAGCATCTACCCCATCGTAACGCTGAAT
This sequence comes from Sulfuricurvum sp., assembly GCF_028688295.1. Taxonomy (GTDB): domain Bacteria; phylum Campylobacterota; class Campylobacteria; order Campylobacterales; family Sulfurimonadaceae; genus Sulfuricurvum. Next base: position 4,731 of record NZ_JAQTYM010000072.1, on the reverse strand, counting down.
ATCGAGCTCTTTGTATTTGGAATAGAGGGAGGAAAGGAGTGTGAAGAGGTCCCCAAGCCGTTTATCGCTCAATAACGAGAGGTGAACCAGCGCCCCAGTTGCTTGTGACACCTCCACTTCATTCAAAAATCGCTCCAACAAGGCGCTCTCATGATGGTTTTGGACGGTTTTAAACGTCGGCATCAACCCCGCATTGAGGGCGAATTTACGCAAGATTCGACCGAAAAACTTATCCAACGTCGAGATTTGAATATCGGAGCGGAGAAACCTCGATAGAACGTTGGGACGCTCTTGTAAAATTTCCTCTTCGCTCATCCCGCAAAGGCGCGCGATTTGGGGAAGTTCACTCCGCGTGGGCAACTCTTCGAGGGTGAGGATGATCCGCTCCAGCATCTCGTTCGCCGCTTTATTAGTAAAGGTCAATGCCACGATCGACGAGGGTGCCTCCCCCATAAAAAGCAAACTCAGATAACGGACAACGAGGTTAAACGTCTTACCGCTTCCCGCACTCGCCTCATAGGCCAAAAACGGTTCAAACTCCACGCATCACCTCCCGATGACAGAGGTAGGTGTAGGGGCAATGACGACATCGGCTCAAATCCTCGCACATCTCCCAGCTCCATTGTTTTTGAAATGCCATTTGAGCCAAAATTTCGCGCAATTTGGCGATTTTTGCCTCTAAAAACCGCTCAAACTTCAACTCACCACTCCCCAAATCATAATAACCGCAAGCTCTCACCTCTCCGAGCTCCCCTGCTAGCAGTGCGTAGACACTGAGCTGATAATCGACATCGCTCTCTTTGGGTTCTTTATCGGTTTCTGGATACTTGCCGCTTTTATAATCGATCACTTCGAGTTTCCCGCCGTTTTCATCGATGCGGTCGATCCGACCTGTGAGTCGTATCCCCTCTACCTCACAGCTCACCTCTTTTTCACGGTAAAGTACCCTCACCCCTGAGGCAAAACGAGAGACTTCGCACTTATAAAAATCTTCCAGCTTATCGATCCACAACCGCTTCATATAACGCTCCAGCGGGTCATCGCTGTGTTTCTCTTCCCATAATCTGCTAATAGAGTCTTTGATCGCAGAGTGTTCCAAGTAGCGATCATTCTCGGCATAGAGCTTATCCAAAACACTGTGAAGCTCATTACCGATATCGCGCTCCTGCGACAAGTCACGCGGCAGTTCATGCTCTCGGATATGAGCGATATAGCGATAATAAAAGGAGCGTTTACAGCTCAAAAAGGTTTTTATCCCGCTTGCCGAGAGGGGGTGTGCCGTAAAATCGTATTCTCCCTCTATCACTCCGACATGCCGCTCATTAAAGTGAGGGGTCGGAAATAATACCTCTTCATATCGGTATGCGGCAGGGGTGCTTTTGATCCCCAATTGGAGTAAAAAGCGAGACGGCACCGACTCGGCATTTTGGACACACCCGATTGCCACTTTTTGTGCGCGGTTACACACCATAGCGTAGTAATGTTTTTGGAGCGATTCGCGATCATGGGCGCTCGGCAATCCGGCGTACTCGCGGGTTTTCGTGTTTAAAAAGAGATCTTTTTCGCTCTTGTGCGGAACATACCCCTCATTAAAATCGACAATCACCACCCCATCAAATGCAACTCCCCGTGTCTCCAACAGCCCCATCACCGTTACCTTGCCACCTCGTACATCGTCGATGCTCCGCTGGCGCAAGCGATTCATAAAGATTCGCAATACCGATCTAAACTCCATCTGCTCCAGCGCATGGGAGAGATGGCTAATATGTTGGATCTCATCGCGGATGATCTCGAGTGAGCCTTCATCGGCATCATCGAACATTAAAATCAACTCTTCGAGATCGCCTAAACGAAACTTTTGCGGATAATGGATTTTGAACCACTCTATCGTGGTACTTTTGATATTTCGTATCCGCTCGCGGTTCAATACGTTCATCTCATCCAAAAAGAGGGTAATACTCTCGATCTCACGATAGAGGGCGCTGTTAGAAAACGGCTCCCCCATCGCGAAGTTGAAATTTCCCTCTGTATCGAACTCTTTTAACATCTGCGCCGCATCTTCATCGGGCAGTATGATGGCAATCTTCTCCGGTGCGATCCCCTCCTCCACAAACGCTTCAACCGAGGCTTTGATAAATCCGATTTGCGCCAGTCGGGTGTGAAACACTTCGCACGTAATAGCGCGATTCATATAAAGAGGCTTATCCGAGATGATCCGTATCTCACTGAGTGACAGCCGATACTCCCGAGCCTCGATGAGCTCAAACCCCATCTCCTCCAAACGTGCCGTCATTTTACGATTATACGCCGTCGTGTTGTACAGAAGTATTACTTCCAAATGTACGGCACACTCTCGTAGGAGCGCGATCTCATAGCGGCTCAAATACCCCTCGACCACAATCGTTATACTCTCATAGTTACGCAAAAAATCGTGTTGGATGGTCGTATGGCTAGAGTTAAATATCCTATCCGCCCACCCTTCACGTGCACATATCTCGCCGTATCGTTCGCGCAGTCTTGTAAGAATCGCGATATGCTCCTCGTACTCGCCGTACACATCTACCGCTTGGAGAGTTTCGACACTGACCTGCTCACTGGAAAGCTCCTCGAAAAATCGGAATAGATATTCGGAGTTTTGGATAAAACTGAAAAAGTTTCTCTCGATGTTTAGTGTACTAAAGGCTGAAAAGTCAGACGCTTCGTGCATCGCCAAAAGACGCAAATCCTCATCAGGGACGATTTTTCCCACCGCGACGTACGCACGGGAGAGAAATTCTCCCATACTCATCATGTGCGGAAGAAAATTCTCGGAGGAGACTGCAACTGACTCTCGAATACACCGCGAGGTAGGATAAACGATACACTCTTTACGCATCCAAAGTTCCTATAGTTTTTTAAATAATAACGAATTATTGATTGGATCTAAAAAATATGTCATTGTGAAAAGCATTGTAGGATATTTCCCCTAAAGGGGAGAAGAGAAAAAGAGTCTTAAAACTCCGAAGTGATCGGATTTCGTGTATCGGCTTTAATGTTGTAGTAACGCTGATCGCTGCCCACGGAGACTTTAGCCATAATATCCCATCGCCCTGCTTTAGGTAGATCAACCGGAGCAAAAGTATATTTACCCTCAGAAATAACAGGATTGGTCAGATTTTTATCAAACTCTTTTATGTCTGGACGGGTAAGAATAACTTCAATTTTCGCATCATTCACAGCGTTACCTGATTTATCACTCACTTTATACTCAATTATTGAAGTTTTCTCAGTGATTTGTGGCGTTAAAAAAGCAATCGTATAGTTTTGATCAAATGCAATCTTAGCGTTGATAATTTCATTTGCATTTGCATCATACTGATGATACCCTTGCATCCCGTAATTGGACAATTCAACTGGATTATTGAGTGCAACTTTTATCGTCCATACACAAGCACCGATAACACCGACAATAGAGAGTCCAATGATAATCGGCCATTTTGTTCCGGGATTTTTAAACATCCGAAGGTTCCTCTTTTCTACGCAAGTATTTTCCTCGCAAATATTTTAAAATAGCAAAAAGAATAATACCGTAAAAGATAACACGTAAAATATCTATAAAATTTTTACTTCCACTACCCGCAGATGAGCTTAAGGTAACGTTATGTTTAGCAGCGATCTGCTCAGCAACATCACTGTAACCATTGAACATAGCAACTGAGTATTTAGAGACTATTTCAGCCCCCTTGGCACGTTCTGCCAAAATCGGTAAAATCGTACCTCCTCGATTACTGATCAGTTCAGCAGCTTCATCATAGCTGCGTGCAAACATAACGGCACTTACCAGCGAACCCATAAAAGTTGCATTTGGGCTCAAAACTTGGGCTTTGTCAAAATATTCGTATAAAGAGACGGGACGTGCCAAAATATCAACTTTTTGTTTAAGTTCGATAAACGTCATAATTACCGCAGGCTCTTTAAACTCAGTTGAGATTTGTTTTTCGAAATCGGCAATACTCTGATTTTCATCGATATCACGTACCATTACTAAATAAAGCGATATGCCCGTTTTAGCTTTGAGTTCCGCACCAATAGCATTGATTTGCTCAGAAAATTGAGGATTTTTGACAACATCATCTTTATATAAATATTCAGCATGAAGAGAGAGTGAGAATAAAATGGTGAGGGTGAGGGCCGCTAGCCCTCGTGAGAGTAACAAAAGCTACCCTTAACCGACGTAAAGGTGATTTGGTGTTATCACCGCCCACAACGTTACCGCTGCAGAAACCACTAATGCGATTGTGATGAGTTTATCCATGATGCTTGCCATATTAAACTCCTTATTTTACATCAACACGATGTGAAGCATTATCAGTGCTGAACATCTTGATGTCTTTTTCATTTTCAACTTGGTAATAGTTCGCTGCACTGCCTTGTTGTACACCCAATCCCCAGACAGTCAAGCCTGCAAGGATAGAGAGTAGCAATACAGTCGCGATCAACATACCAGTAATACCGTCTAATGCAAAAATACTACGATTTTCCATTCGGCTCTCCTTATTTACTAAGATCGGTGACATAAGCACCAAGCGCTTTAACTTGAGCTTCTGTCAAGTTAGTGAAGGCAGGCATTGCACCAATAGAACCTTTTTTACCATGTTTAAGAACATTTGCAAGCAAAGTCGGATTGAAATCAGCAATGCTTGGTCCAACCATGTCGATACCTTTACCATCAACTCCATGACATGCAGCACA
>NZ_JAQTYM010000071.1 GCF_028688295.1 Sulfuricurvum sp. | reverse complement strand
TAGTATTTGAGCATGATTTTGAGCGGATGGATATGAGCAATGTGTAAAATACGGATATACGGCTTAGAAGCAATAGCAAAGCTCTCGGAGCGGATCAAACGTGCGGTTCCCATCCATCCGGTAATGGATATAATCAGAACCAATACCCAGATTGAAGCATTTACGTACGTCACAAGTGTCAAGAGCAAGAACAAAGTCGGGAATGTTAAAAACAAATCAACGGTTATAATAAACAGCTTATCATATCCCCCGCGCAAAAGTGCGGCGCTCACCCCATAGAGCAATCCAACAAAGGTAGAAATAAGAGCACTTGCGAATCCGATCAAGAGCGAAACTTGCCCACCTTGCATCAAGCGTGCCAATAAATCACGCCCTAAGCGATCTGTACCAAACCAGTGTTCCGTTGATGGAGAGAGTAAAATAGAACGTGCATCTAGAAAAAGAGGATCGACCGTATAAATAAATGGCCCGATAAAAGAGAAAAAGATTACCGTACTTAGCGCGGCAATACTCACAAAAGGCATTACTGCTTTATGCCGAGTAAGGTTGTCATCATCTGATCAATCGTCGTGATGATTTTTGCTGCGGCACCGTATGAGGTTTGATAACGAATAAGATTCGCCAGTTCTTCATCAATACTCACTTTTGAGACAGAATCGTATTCTTGTTTAACCGCATTAAATTGAGCGGTAATCGAATCATTCGCCAAAATAGCTGAATTTGTTCTCGTCCCTACCTTGGTTACCAATGTATCGTAATATCCGTACAGGGTATCAGAAGATGTCTGGAAGCCATTTTTAAATGAGACAGAATTAAACTGGAGTTCAACCATGTCCAAGGCCATTTGATTATCACCATTTGCTGGAGATTTAAACCCCCGAATTTGTGTCGGATCATTTTTTAAATCGCTTTTTAAATTCATTGTTTTGGCATTGTATCCATCAAAGAACCGGTTTACTCCGGTAACACCCGCGAAATTGGTCCCATTATCCTCTATAGCAAAGGTATATCCTTGTGATGCAAATGCTGCTTTCAAATTTAGCTCAAACGTATTCGATGCAAATCCAGCGACAAGCATATCGTCAATATCGTTTAAGCCATTATTATCCCCATTATCGTCTATATTATTGGTTGTTGTGTCAATTTGTCCAACGATACTGTTAGTACTCAAAGGAGAATCTGACATTACTGTGCTGTCATTAATGGTTATCGAACGTCTTCCGACTTCCTTACCATCAAGATCATACACCACAATATCGAATGTTCCAGTATTGAAGTTTTCATCGCTACTCATTAACGCATCAGTTGGACCAAAACTCAATGAATTTGAGCGCATTGAAGAGGTTGCACTTTGGGCATAGAGGTTATTAGTTGACTCGATCATCCCTTTTGCAAAGGTATCGAGATTGCTAAGTGTTTCCTGTAAAAATCCATCTTCAAACTCACCATCTTGTCCAATAGTAGCTCCGCGAAGCTCTAACATAGCACCAATTTTACCACCGGTTATGTTATTTGAAAATGGTATTCTTACTCCATCTTGACGCTCATAATAGAGATCATTATAGCCGTTTTGATTTCCAGCTTTATCAACACCGATTGGATGAAAACCGACCCCGTCAACAAGATTAAATCCCCCGACTTGAATGGTATAACTCCCATCTTCGATAGCAATATTACTATCGATAACATTACGACTTTCCACTTGCCCTACCAATACTTTTGCGCCAATCATTTCAGAGAGAGTCATCTCCAATTGATTTCTTTGATCACGTAAGTCATTTGCATTATTAGCGCCGCCAGCTTCCGCTTCATTGATCGACTTATTCAATCCGGCAATTTGTTCCGCGATACGGTTCACTTCATCAATATTAACACTCAATTGGTCATTCAAAGAACTTTGTAACCCTGCAATTTGTGAACGAGTCTCCCCTATATGCTGTGAAAGTGTTTGTGCTTGCTGAGCTAATGCTACTTTAAGTGCTGTATTACTCGGATTGGTTGCCAAGGACTGCCACATATCAAAATAATTCTGGAGATCTTCTTTGATACCAACACCATCGATATCCGGGAAATAAGTCGAAAGTTCTTCAAGACTTTTTTTAAGCATATCCGAATATTCTTTATTTTGTGAGGCTGTTGTGTAGCGATCATATACGAATTTATCAAAAACACGTGTGATTTCCGTAATCTGAACACCATTACCCCGTTGACCGGGATCAATGCTTATCGGATACGCTGCAGCGGTTACGACACGCTGACGGGTGTACCCTTCTGTTTCTGCATTGGCGATATTATGACCGGTTGTATCAATACCCACTTGCGCCGCATTAAGGGCGCTGTATCCGATATTAAGTGCGTTAAATATAGATGCCATATTATGCTCTTACTTCCAAAAATGATGCTTCGGAAGAGGCTATTTTTTGGTACCCCTCCATCTGAGTCGGCACCACGCGTTCGAGTAATGTGTTATAAAATGAACCGACGCTGAGAACCATTTTTGCGTATTGTTGGTTTACTTCACGCAGAAGCGAAAGATTTGTTTTAAGTGAATCAAGCTGCTGATGCTGTTCATTGTCTAAAAGTTCAGAGAGGGAGGTACCGGGATGTTGTGTCATCAATTTTGAAATTTCACGATCTATCATCGCTTTTTTGTGTTCAAAACTTTTTATTTTCTCTTCTTTAATTGCTAAACGATCAAACTGAGGATTATGTTTCGCTTCTCTAATATCGTCGATATCCTCTTGTGATAAAGAGATAAGAGATTCAAGATCCTTGATAGCACTTTGCAATTGATACGACAACATCATAAACTCCTCAGCTTTTAAGTCAGCTCTTGCGCAATCCGTTTCGCGAGCGCTTCGATATCGACACGATATTCACCTTTTTCAATCGAAGATTTAAGTTCTTCAATCCGGCTTGTATCACCTTGTTTTGTAATAGATTGCATGGATTTCTCCTGCTCTTTGGTTTTTAATGATGGTTCTTGATATGCCGCTTTAATGAGCGAGCCATTCACACTTGAGATCATAGTGAATCCTTGTTATCCGTTTATAATGTATAACAACCATATCGGCAAAACCGATTAAAAATTTAGTCTATTTTTCTGTTTTCTCACCCTTTTGACTTAGGTGTTCAAAAAGCATTTGTGAAAATCCAAATCCTCCGGCGCTTGCATTGGACAACTCTTCACGATACATCGATTTAAATATCTTATCGCCCGGATCATCTGTACTGAACAAATTCTTCTCATCTTTCATCGATTCGTCCAACATCATTTTAACAATGATCGCTTCGAACTGGTCAGTCTTTTCACGTAGAGCCTTATCACCCTCTTTGCTGCCTATGTTAGGAACGGCTTTGTTATACTGTACATTTGTGATATCCATTAGATAACCTCCAAATCAACAGTTATGGCACCGGCACTTTTCATCGCTTGAAAAATCGAAATCATCTGCTTTGGATTAGCCCCAAGTTTTTGTAGTGAACGTGCGATATTTGCAACCGTTGTCGTCCCTTTTTCAGTATAGACTTCATTTTCATTCAATCCAATAACGAGACTTTTATCCATCTCGACACTTCCTGCGGGTTTTGCAACGGTATTTTGAGAGAGAATCTTAACCGTTATGTCACCTTGGGTGATTACAACCGGTTTTATCTCAATATCGACACCGGCAATGATTGTTCCGGTACGTTCATTGATAATGATTTTTTGTTCTTGTGCATAATTGATATCAAGGTTTTGAACTTCCGCTAAAAATTCAACCATTGATCGATTTTGCGGTAGTTGTAATTGAATGGTTCTAGGGTCCACTGCCGTTGCCACCTTTGAGCGGTATTTAGCATTGATAACATTTTGAATCGCTACCGAGTTGGCAAAATTGGATGATTTGAGGGAAAGTGTTGCATTCTGCTGATGGTAAAGGTCTTGGTTGATTTCACGCTCTACCAAGCCGCCGCCATACACCATCCCAACCGTTGGATGAGATTCTGCACCGGAACCTTTTTCATTTTTACCGCCGATACTGATGGAGCCTTGTGCGAGTGCGTAGATTTTACCATCAACACCTTTGAGAGGGGTCATAAGCAGTGTTCCGCCTTCTAGTGACTTCGCATCACCGATAGACGATACAACGACATCGAATGCATCCCCTTGACGGGCAAACGGAGCAAATTTAGCCGTAACGACGACAGCGGCAACGTTTTTGGATTTGATATCGACTGGATTCATATCGATGTTCATCGCTTTGAGCATGTTCGCGATCGATTGGAGGGTAAATTTTGAAGTGGTACCATCCCCTGTTTTTTTCAAACCGACGACGAGAGAGTAGCCGATAATCTGATTGTCACGTACACCGACGATATTGGCAACTTCACTGATACGCGCAGCTTGAGATAGGGTTAGTAAGCAAAAAAGTAGTATAAAAATTCTCATGCCGATCCTTTATAATTATAAAGGTTAAAGCAAAAGGTATTCCAAAATCAAGCGTAGTAAGTGAGTGAGGTTTTCCCGAAGCGTTTAGATTTAAGACGATTAAAGTGACCGATAGCATCGGGGAGTTCTAAGGTACTCATATGCTCGATAATAATCAATGTCGCCATTTCAAGAGGCAGTGACGCAATCATATCGATCGTTTTATCGTAAATCTCTTCCATCCCTTCACGGATTGAAAAAGGGGGATCTACATAGATAAAGGCACTCTCACCCAACGCTGCAAGACGCTTTTTTACCTGAACAATGTTACTAAAACTGTCCCCCTCCATAATTTCACACGCTTTAGGATCAGTTTGCGCAATATTTTCACGCAATGTACGGATTGCATCACGATCTTTTTCCATAAAAATGATCTTTTTCGCCCCTCGGCTGAGGGCTTCAAGTCCGATGGAACCGCTGCCGCTGAACACTTCTACCAAGACAGCGTCAATAATATCAAATTGAAGTGTGTTAAAAAAAGATTCTAAGACAATCCCCTTGGAACTGCGTGTCGTCTCTTTCGAGGGGAGTTTCAGTGTTTTGCCTTTGTATTTTCCGGCAATGATTTTTTTCGTGATGGTTGGATTATTTTTCATAAAATGCCCGTACTGCTTTGAGGATATTTGCTTGATATTCTTGTGTTAGTTTCTCGATATGACGTTCCAAAATTTCAAAACTGATCCCCTCATCTTCTTGAACCAACGGTTCTTCATCCTCTAATAATACAGGAGTATCTTTTGTAGATTCAAATTTTTGATTTAATGCGTGGAGGAGTTGCGCTTTTGAAAAAGGCTTGATTAAATCGGAGGATTGGTTGACACCAACAACAAAAGTTGGATGCTGATCATCCCTGATCTCTTTGTCGCGAATCAAAATGTCACATTGACGAAGTGAGCTCAAATGCCCCTCAAGAAAAAGCTCCAATGAGCGTTGCAATAAGGGTGAATCACACTGTATGGCTACTTTCAAAACGCTTTCCTCATATGATAATCGATACTGTATCGTAAATCTTCATCCATGTCCATCAAACTCTCACACATCCATTTGAGATAACCGGGGTCTTTGAGGGCAATTTCTTCGATCCGTTTTTTAGCGTATTTTCCAAATGGCAAACGGCTCAAAAGTACATGACTTTTCGAAATCTGTATTAACTGTTCAATATCTGCCAAATCAAGTAAGTAATCCAAAATCATGCGTGTATGCAGCGCATCGCTGAGAGCATGATGTGGCACGATTGGAACACAAAACGCTTCAAAAACGTTGACCTCATCACGGTACAATCGTAACTCATACCGCAAAAACTGCAAGCTATACCCTTCCAAATCATCCATTAATGATTGGGCACATTTAAGCGTATCGATAATCTCTCCTTGCCACGCTATCCCCTCTTTTTGAAGCATTGCCAATTCAAACGGAGCATTGTGGGAAACCAATATCGTATCAGGAAGATTGATAGCTTCAAGTTTTTGCGCACTCAAGGATTCTCCAAACAGCGGAGAATCTTTTACCATTTCATTCGTAATTTGGTGAATGGCTGAGGCTGATGGGGGGATTTTTTTTCCGGGATTTATCTGTTCATAATGGGTCTCTTTTCCCGTAATCATACCGACAGAACAGATACGATCATTGAGTTCTAAACCGGTCGTTTCAACATCGATTATCAATTGCACGCTTCTATCCTTAAACGGCTTGATCGACGTATCATCATCACTAATGCAATGATCCCTGAGAAAAGAATCATCAACGTCACGCTCCAAGGGTTAAACCATCCCAGCCAAACACTTCCCCCCCAAATAACTTTGTGCGCAACAATAAAAATAATAGCTTGTGCCGCATTAATCCAAATGATTGCAAAAAACCATTTTCTCCAGAGCTTTAAGTAGGGTTTTACTTCAAAAGAAAAAATTGTCTCTTCTTTACAATTTACAAGTACTAATTTTCTTTGCTCTACACATCGATAGAGGATACTTTTTAATGCACCGACCAACGCAATAATAAGACCAAGACCATATCCAACACTCAACCAAAAAAGCCAAATGGTCTGAAGGGCTTGCATTCTTTCATGATTAAGTTCTGCAAAGCCTTTAAGAGCATAAACAACAAACGTAACCAATGTAGCGGCACCAACAGCACTCACCGTTGCAATCAAAATAAATGCTGTAGCCCATCGCACCCAAAGGGTGAGATAAAACTTACTCATTCACCTGCTCCCTAACGGCCAATCTGAGATTATGATAATGTTCCAGTGTACGAAAACTTTTTTCAAAACGCCAACTAAGTACAAAAGTGATAATCGATTTTTTTAATGCTACACTCACTTTTTCAGCACGTCCGAAATAACCCAAAGAGATATTTTTATTTTTTACATTGGCATTTTTATCATAAATAATAGCGATAATTTGAGCGTATTTCCCCTCTTTTACCGACCCTAAATCTTCATCCGACAAAGAAAACCCGGACAAATTAATCGCTTTAAAATGAAACAAATCATCAAAACTTTCCACTTTTGTTTGAATCCCTAGTTCTTGATAAAGTTCTTCTAGCTCTTTTAGATTACGTTTACGTTCCAACTCATAACTGGAGATTTGTGCCGTCAGGTTTTTTAAACGATCCAATGCTGAACTCATCACAACTCCTCGAAAAAATATCTTTCATTTTACCTCACTCCACCTATAAGTGAACTCAAAAATCATAATTCAAAATAAAATTGTGGATATTCATCCCATTTTTTCGATAAATATAGCTGTATCCTGATTCTTGATAAGTTTCGCCTCGTGCTACTTTACGCGCAATCAAATATTCAGCACGCAACCCTTTTAGGGCACCTTGAAAACGGTAAAATAAATCAATATTCCACTGCGCATAACTTGGTGTACCGTATTTGTTGTATCTCCACTCTTTGGGATCACTTTTATCGTATTCGCCATAACCCGCCAATATACTCAACCCTTTTGTCCCATAATCAGAAAAATCGTGCTCTACTGTCACAAGCCACGCATGAGAATTTCCACTGCCATCACTTCGCTCCCGTTTTTGAAAAGTATAGAGAGGTTCCTTCCCCCACTCTCTTGGAAACAAGAACCTCCCTCGATCGGTTGTACGGTTATAGGCTAACGTAACTCGCGATGTTTGATACTCCAGTGCAAACTTTGCCCCATACGTCACACTTTCCTCATCCTTAGCCATATAAGATTTAGCTTTTTGCACCTCCGTTGCCGTTTCACCATTATCTTCGTTATTTCCCCCGTCTCCTACTTCAGATTCATAAATCCCCTGCACGCCGTAGATAAATGTGAACGGGTCATTTTTTTGAGTATAGAGTGCTTCGATGTAACCGAGATTAAAAATGTTTTCTACATAGTAATCCCAAAGATCAATCCGTAATGCAGATCTTTCATAACCAAGATTAATGATTAAAACTCCCCCTGAAGAGGTGTTAGCGTAGTAATTTCCATTCACACCATCTACGCTTTTCCCCATTTCATATCCATAACCAAGCGAATCTTCGACATCCTTCCAATCGGGGGTACTGCGGTTCCAAAAAGCATTGATAAAACCACTTTGGAGGCTCCAATCAGAATCAACTTTTACTTTAGCCCAAATTCCTTGTTCTAATGTCGGAAGCATTCTCCCATCTTGTGGGTTGATAAAAGGGGTATCCAGCTTGAAACGACCGATATTCAATGCTAGATTTTCTCCAAGATAGCTTAGATAAGCTTCTCCAACCCCTGCAACATGATTATTATCCAAATTCGTCGTATCTACTAATCCGGCAACGTAGCGCGATCCTCTATTTCCCGCTAAGGGTTCGAGTCTATCTGATGAGACATTATCCTGCAAAAACCCAGAACCGTATACCCCAAATACCCCTTTGATATTATTCCACCGTGGGGTTTCATACCGTATTTTTCCACCGATAGCTGTTCCCGTATAATCCAATAATGGGTCTTGATTATCTTCCATCATCGAATACAAACGTAGCTGTGTCTGAAATTTCCCCCATTCTCCTTGTTGTGCAAACAGATAAACTGGATATGCGGCTAAAAAACATACCAAAAAATGGATCTTTTTCACCTCTCACCCCCTGAAATTTCAGTTCTTTCAAATATTATTACAGAATTTAACTAAGTCTACTTTATAATTCCTCTTAACATTCTATATTTCGGGATTACAATGAACTATTTGCGTATTCAAGGCCCCACTAAACTGAGCGGAACCGTCACCATTTCAGGTGCTAAAAATGCGGCATTGCCACTAATTACATTAACCTTGTTGGGACACAATCCTATCACCATGCGCAATACCCCTGAAGTCGCTGATATTAAAACCCTGCTAAAACTCCTCGGTAACCTAGGTGCGAGCTATACACTAGAAGATCATGTTCTTAAAATTGACACCTCCACGGTCAACCATACGATGGCAAACTACGACATTGTTAAAACAATGCGTGCTTCCATCCTCGTTCTAGGACCATTGCTTGCCCGTTTCGGACACTGTGAAGTTTCCCTCCCAGGCGGATGCGCTATTGGTCAACGTCCGATCGATTTACATCTCAAAGCTATGGAGCAAATGGGAGCTACCATCACTATCCACGCAGGATACGTCCATGCAGTAGCACCCGAAGGTCTCAAAGGCGCTCATATCATTTTCGATAAAATCACCGTCACCGGAACGGCGAACGTTGTTATGGCTGCCGCATTGGCTCACGGAAAAAGTGTCCTCGTAAACTGTGCCAAAGAGCCGGAAGTGGTGCAACTATGCGAAATTCTCCGTGATAGCGGTATCGATATTACCGGAATCGGCACTTCTGAGCTCACCATCATCGGAACCGGCGGTAAAACGATCGATATGGTTGATTTTGAAGTTATCCCAGATCGTATCGAAGCAGGCACCTATATGTGTGCCGCAGCGATCACCGATTCCGTGGTTACATTAGAGCGTGTTCGCCCCGATCATCTTGATGCCGTTACCGCTAAACTGGAGCAGATGGGATGCCGTGTAGAGTGTACTGAGAACACGATGACGGTTTATCCTGCCACTGAGCTTAAACACGTCGATATCGTAACCCAAGAATACCCAGCATTCCCAACCGATATGCAAGCGCAGTTCTTAGCTCTTGCTACCCGCGCTAAGGGAGCCAGCACTATCGAAGAGCGTTTGTTTGAAAATCGCTTTATGCACGTTAGTGAGTTACAGCGTCTAGGAGCAGAGATCAAACTCAGCGGCCATACCGCAACCGTCATCGGACCGTGCGAACTTGTCGGTGCTGATGTTATGGCAACCGATTTACGTGCATCCAGCGCTCTCGTCCTCGCAGCCATGGCAGCAGAGGGGACTACAAATGTCCATCGTATCTACCATCTCGATCGCGGATATGAGAATCTAGAGCTTAAGCTCCGTGCACTCGGCGCAAATATTGAACGACTACAAGAGTAGTCACCCTCCATTCCCGTCTGAGGGGAATTTGCTCTCCGCTTTGTCCTATTCCCCGCAACGATAGCTAAGATTGGTAATGTAGTATTCGCAATAATTTTTCGGACGTATCCGAAATAGTTTTCTGAGTAATTTTTTCATACCTAACTGCATGCAAAAAGTGTTCCAAAATATCGTAATTTCAATGAATTAAAAGAGAGAAGAGAGCACGGTTTACTGTGCATGAGCTCTCTGCTAAAGACGAAGTGCCCTCAGGGTGGAACCCAGTGTTAACGTAGTCAAGCGGGGCTATGCTCCGTTGGCGTTAAAATCAAATAATTAGAGATCACCTTCGATGACATTTTTGAAAGTGTTATAGTAGATATTTTGCATTTCAGGAAGTCTCATCGTTACGTCGTTCACTGTGAATGTATCACCGCCAACCGTTCCGATTTTTTGACACGCCATTGAGCCTACCATCACTTCGAACGCAGCGCAGTTTTCAGGTGCAACTTCGATAATGGCGCGAGACATACTCTCAGCAAAAATATCACGAGAATCGGTTACAGAGATTGTGGCATGCACACCTTTATCACTAACACACGCCATTTTAGCGAGTGCGATTGCCGCGCCGCCTGAGCTACAGTCTTTTGCCGCTGATAAAAGCCCTTTTTT
>NZ_JAQTYM010000070.1 GCF_028688295.1 Sulfuricurvum sp. | reverse complement strand
ACTTGTTTTTTGTACATCATTGTCGCTTGTCATATCTAGAATATTTTTTCTCTTAGACCCCCCCTCTTAACACAAATGTAACACATTATCAGTATTATTTTTAATTATATGCACATATTTTTATTCATTTTTATTTTGTATTAATTGCTTGCCGTTTATAATTATGATTTTCTAAAGGTTATTATGTTGAAATTCAGTACGTTTACTCTCCTGATACTAAGTGGCTATTCTACCTTATTTGCCGCTTCTTCCATCGATTTCCCTCTGATTAATGAACAACAGCGACAAATATTTGAGAAGCTCCAAAACGTTGATACCACAATCCCATCATCTAAAACCATACAGATAGAGTCTAATGCTTCAATCGATCGAAACGATTCGGTCTGCTTTAAAACGACTTCCATTGTGATTAAAAACATGACCCTTCTAAACCGTGATGAACAGAACTTAAGTATTTATCCTTATATCGGTCGGTGCAACGGGATTCGTTCTTTGAGTTCCTTGGCCGATTCATTGACCAAACAGTACATAGACAAGGGCTACATTACCTCACGTGTCTATCTCGTTCCTCAGGATATATCGGGTGGGACAGTCGAGTTATATGCGTTAGAGGGGAAGATTGCACACGTTGTCAGCGATAACTCTAAAACAGCCGGAGCATTTATAGGGTTGGAGGGCGAGCCTTTGCATTTGGGAGATTTGGAGAGTTCCATCGAACAGGTCAATCGTCTACGCTCCAATAAAACTACCATGAACTTGGTTCCCGCTAAAGAGGAAGGCTCAACGGACGTCATTCTGAACTCTCAAGAAACTCTCCCGTTTTTCGGTTCATTTGGATTAAATAACTATGGTTCAGACGCAACGGGGAAGTTTCAACTATACGGGGGATTTGTATGGGAGAATTTTTTCGGGTTCAGCGATATTTTTTCCATTAATATGAATACTACCGACAAACAGCAAACGGGTAAAAAGAGTTTCGGCAACACCTATACCTATAGTGTTCCCTTGGGCAAATGGTTGTGGGAAGGATCGCTCTCTCGCTTTACCTACAGTCAAACCATCGTAGGATTGAATGATTCGTACATCTCACACGGGGAGAGTGAAGTCTACTCTCTTGGAACCACTTATAAACTCTTTCATACCCGTACTCAGAACATTGAACTCAGCACTCAAATAGCGAAGAAAAAAACCCTCAGCAAGATAGACACTACCGTGATCGATGCATCCACCTATAATCTAAGCGTTGGAAGAGCGGGGGGGAAATACGTATACCAACAACCAAAATGGGAATTATATGCTCTCATCGATTATCATCATGGGCTTAATGCGTTTAATCCGACGACGGATGGTACACTAAAGAACGATTTTTCTAAGTGGACTTTGGCAGCAGGGGGAAGCAAATATTTCGATACACTCCTCCCGATCACCTATAACTTCAGCGCCTATGCCCAATATTCCAATGATCGCCTGTACAGTGTAGAGCAAATCAGCATAGGAGGCGCTTACAGTGTCCGTGGGTTTCAGACGCAAAACATCAGCGGCAATAGCGGATGGTATGCTCGCAATGAACTCGTATTTCAAACGTCGCCGAATATTTCACCCTATATCGCTTACGATATCGGACATATAGCCTCCGGTGAAGATACGACAGGAGGAACCCTCAGCAGTGCAACGATCGGATTACGCGGTCATTACGGTGCGTTCGATA
This sequence comes from Sulfuricurvum sp., assembly GCF_028688295.1. Taxonomy (GTDB): domain Bacteria; phylum Campylobacterota; class Campylobacteria; order Campylobacterales; family Sulfurimonadaceae; genus Sulfuricurvum. The sequence continues at coordinate 8,913 of NZ_JAQTYM010000070.1, read as the reverse complement.
TGGATATTTATCACGCTATCCCCCTCTCATCTCCGAATAAGACGTTTGATACCGACCCCTTTGTCGGTATCAGCGCATCGAGTAATTTTTAGGAATCAAGATGTTCACCCACCTCTACCGCCAAAGTATTTCATGTATCCTCTCAACCGCATTGCTGGGAAATATTCTCTATGCCGATGGGATTGTCGTTGATACGGCGGCAGCAGTTTCTCATCGTCCAATGATGGAATCGACCCCAAACGGTATCCCTCTAATCAACATTGTCACACCCAATACATCAGGGCTTTCGCACAACAAATTCAGCGAATTCAACATCAACTCTTCCGGGGTGATTTTTAACAATGCTACGAGTGCATCATTAACACAGTTGGGGGGATGGGTTCAGGGAAATGCTAATCTAGGGACGACTCCGGCACGGGTGATTCTTAATGAGGTGACGGGAACCAATCGATCCTTGCTACAAGGCTACGGTGAAGTAGCGGGACATCGTGCCGATCTCATCATTGCCAACCCTAATGGCATCACGGTGAACGGTGGAGGGTTTATCAACACGTCGCGTGCGACATTGACAACAGGTACTCCGGAGCTGAGCGGAGGTATACTCAATGGATTTCATGTACAACGCGGTGATATCCTCATCGAGGGAGAGGGACTCAATGCGGACAACATCGACAGAGTGGAACTTTATACCAAAGCATTACAGCTGAATGCAAAACTCTACGCCAAAGCGCTCGATGTCGTTACCGGAGAAAATACGATCACGCGAGATGGGACGGTAATCTCCGATAACGTCACGGGAAATGGGTACTCTATTGATTCGAGTGCATTGGGAGGTATTTATGGCGATACGATCCGACTGGTGGGAACCGACAAAGGGGTCGGAGTAAATCTCCCTCAAATCACCTATGCGAGTGATTCATTAGAACTCACCGCCGATGGAAAAATTACCCTTGGACAAATCGTAGCCGATAAAGCGATCAACGTCGTGTCGCAGAGTTCTGATGTTCTTGCAAGCGAGGATATATCGGCTTATGATATCTCTATTTCGGCACAAAACAATATTTCTATATCAACCGATCGTGTTGTTAAAGCATTGAATAATATGAGTATTAACGCAGGAGTAGCCATTCTCAACGACGGAGAGCTCAACGCATTGTTAGGGACGGGGGCAACTTTTGTTCATACGCGTGATCTCTCCAATAATGGATTGATAGGAGGATATGATGTCACTGTCACTAGTGATATCATCGACAATCTCGGAGCGGTTTATTCTAAAAATAATCTCTCGCTCAATGGGGGAGCACTAAATAATGGTGGCGTAATCCGCAGTAACAATGAAATGGAGCTCTTGATTGACGATACACTGAGCAATCGTAAGGGTGGGACGATATACAGTGACGGTTCACTCACCATCGCCGCTAACGGTGCCAAAGATAAAATCAATACGATTGATAATTATGGAGTCATCCAATCAGGGAGTAATCTCAATATCACAGCTCAAACACTCAATAATCTTGCCGATGCACCGGTGATTAAAACGGTAATTTCCTCAACAGAAGAAACGATTTCGCAAGGCGGTTCTAATGATTACGATAAAGTCACCGTGACCACAACCACAGATGTTATCGATGTACCTAATAATCCTGCCCTAATTTTATCGACAGGTGATATGAGTATCGATACACAGAATATTAATAATTTTTATTCCCTAATTGCATCGGACAAGGATATGATGCTAAATGCCGATAATGTTAAGAATGTAGGTAATGTACTTGTTAATACGGTCGTAACGGTTATCAAAAAGTATCGTGATGAAAGATATTGTTCACGAAGGGTACTGGGGGCATGTGTTAGTCATAAACATCGTGCCGGCTATCGGGGAACATGGACGACGGAACAGAGTGAGAGAACACCGCTTTCAAATTCCGGGATTATTGCCAAAAACAGTATTTCCGGTAATATAGTAACATTGAGCAATTTGAGCGATCAGTTAAACGGCGTATTAGGTGCAGAGCAGATTTTAGCTAACCTCTCAGCGATAAATGAACTTGAAACACGTTCTTCTTTACTTCAAGAGCTAACCTTGACGTTACAAAATGCAAATGAAGTGCTTGCAGAGAGTATTGGAGAGGAAAGCGCTATCGAGGCGATTATTACAGACGCCATCGCTAACAATGATTTAAGTATCTTTCATACGAACATGGCGTTATTGCAGAGCGATTTGCATCAGGAGATGACAGATAATAGCGACTTGGCGAATACTTTGGAATCCTTGATCCTCACCATTAAAGCAGAAAACACCGCTTACGATACGACCGACTTAGAATTGACGCTCAGCCAATTTAAAAATAATATTACTTCTGCCCAACAGCACCTCGATGATATAGAAACACTTCGTTCCTCTATGGGGGAGATAAACGATCTTCAAACAAAAAAGCAATCTCTATTGGATATCGATCATACGATAAGAACTCTCGTATCGGACAATACGGAGGCATTAAGCAAATTCGATATTACCCCATTGACCAGTGGATTCGAAGCAGCTTCCGATACTCTCCGTGCTGAAGTCAATACCGCCTTGGCTCTTCAGGAAAATGTGGAATATAAGATAATTACTCAGGATGAAGGATTGTATCAAACCAATCTGCATCGCAATCTCACAGCAAACCCGGCTATAGCCTACAGCGAAAGTGCGGAAGCCATTATCGACGGGATCGTGCTTCCACAGGGAAAATATGGACTTTTCTTGGTTAATCGGGATATCAATCACCCTTATCTCATTGAGCACAACCCTCTTTATACCGATTATAACACCTTTATCAGTTCTGATTACATTTTAGAAAGGCTGGGATTTGATCCTGATCATACCCTAAAACGTTTAGGGGATGGAGCGTATGAGACTCAATTGATTCGAGACTCGGTGATACGGTTAAGCGGAAACCGATATTTGGGGCAATACACTTCGGATGCGGAACAGTACCAAGCACTGATGGACAATGCATTGCACGTACAATCGGATTTGGGGTTGGTGGTCGGAGTTGCGTTGACGCAGGATCAAATTGCCCATCTCGATGAGAATATCGTCTGGCTGGAAGAGCGGACAATAGAGGGGGTTAAAGTCTTGGTTCCCCGTGTCTATTTAGCCTCAAGTACACTCAGGGAGTCGGGACCGAAAATTGCGGCGAATACGATCGATTTAACCATCGGAAATACCCTAACCAATGACGGAGTGATCCGTGCGAACGATGCCCTCTCTCTGAGTGCCGATACGATTAAAAATATTAACGGTTCCCTCTCTTCAGGAGGGGATATGGTACTCCAAGTGCAAAGCGATTTACGTAATACCAGCGGTACAATAACCTCAGGGGGGGATATGAGCCTCCGCTCAGAAGGTGCAATCACGAGTGATGTAGCCTCGCAGGAGATACAATACCAATACGCTAGAGGGGTTCAAACAGCCACGCAAAAAGGGAAATCTTCTCTAATTAACGCGGGAGGGGCGTTATCGCTCGAAGCCGATCAAACCATTAAGATGAGTAATGCCGAGGTAACCGCTAATGAAAATATCACGATGGTCTCTAAAAATGGCGATATCAATGTCAATGCTCTAAAAACCGATGATGCCTATAACTTTAAACTGCGCAACGGTTATAACAAAGGGGATAGTACCACCTATGAAAGTACAAATATTACAGGGGAAAATATTTCCCTCAATGCAAATGCCATCACCATTGACGCCTCATCAATAAACGCGAAAGAGGATCTGAGCGTCACAGCAAAAGAGGGGGTAGAGCTTATAGCTCGAAATGACCATATCTATACCGATACCAAAATCAAATCTTCAAACGGTTTCGTCGGGAGTAAAGTACAGCAAGATACCGTGTATAAAGAGATTACGGTAGGCAGTACCCTAAATGCTCAGAACATTAGCATTACCTCAGGCAAAGACACCACCCTCCAAGCGGCAAATCTCAAAGCAGCCGAGAACATCCAAGTCGATGCCACAGGAGACATCAATGTCCTCGCTAAAACCTACCGCGAAGCGAGCCTCCACCAAGAGTCTAAAAGCAGTTTCGGCGGACTTGTTAGTTCCGCATCACTGGATAGCACCGATGCGGAGAAACTCCACGAAGCAACGCTAAAAACCGAAGCCAAAAACATTATCATGAATTCTGGGAAAGATATTAGTATCGTGGCATCCAATGTGAGTGCAGGGGATGCTATTGGATTGAAAGCGGCTCAAAACGTTAATATTGTATCCGATGAGGAACAAAATACTGAGCAGCACTACAGTAAAAAATCAGGGTTGAGTTTAGGTTTTAGTGACGGTATGCTAACAGTTGCAGAAGAGAAACAAACGCAAGATGCTAAAGCAAACATTACTCAAAAAAGCTCAACATTGAGTGGAACTACAGTAGTAATAGACGCAGGTCAAGATGTAACGTCTATAGGATCGAATGTCATAGCATCAACAATCGACGTAAACGCGCAAAGAGACGTAAATATTCTTTCTGCAACAGAATCTGCCAATCACGATCACAAAGAGTCAACTGCCAAAGCAGGTATCGGTGTAACCCTTAATATGAATGAAGCATCCATTTTTGCCGGAGTCATTACCAAATCCGATAAAATTGGAGAAGGACAAACGCAAGAGGTGAGTTCACAGCTCGTTGGTGATAATATCACTGTTCGATCAGGTAATAATACCAATGTTCTTGCGTCAAATGTTATCGCCAACAATGATGTTTCGATCCAAGCCGATAAAAACATCAATATTCTCTCTGAGGATGCAACTACCTATAAAAATCAGGTTCATGAAGAACTAAAAGCGGGGATCAAAGTAGGAGTACAACAGCATGTGACCGATGCGGCGAAACAGCTGGTTTCCAATGCTGAGTCGCTTCCTAAATCGGACAACGCGGTCAATGCTGCTTCAACTGTGCTTAGAAGTATCGATCTGGTGAGTAATACCTTGTCACATTCGGTTAGTGCCGGATTCGATGCGATTGCGGAAATGTCCAAAAGCGAAACATCCGCTCAAAGCACTTCCGCACAAAGCTCTACTATTGCTGCGGGGCATGACGCTTTATTGGATGCTACCAAAGAAATTACGGTTGCAGGCAGTGACGTTATAGCGGGTAACAAAATCTCGATGAACGCCGAAGCTATTACCCTTAAATCCATAGAGCAAACCGCATCCTCTTCTTCATCCGATAAATCAGGATCGCTCAAAGTCACCTTATTTGGAACCAATGAAGGTCAAGTAGATGCATCGTATGCTCAGTCAAAAAATCGTTCAAATGATACTACTCAGCGCGATACCTATGTGGCAGGTAATGATGTTATCATCAATACCTCAGGAGATACGACGCTTCAAGGTGCTCACGTGTCGGGTAATACCGTCACGGCAAATGTCGGCGGCGATCTGAACCTTATCAGTGTCCAAGACACCGGAAGTTCCAAAGGTGACAGCGAGAGTATCGCTCTCAGTACCGGAGGAAGCGTCAGCGTAGGTGCGGGTAAATCGAGCAGTTCCAAAGCATGGGTAAATGAGCAAACAGGTATTATCGCTACCGAAAAAGTTGATATTACGGTTGCTAAAAATACTGATCTGCAAGGAGCGATTATCGCCACAATCGATGCAAATGGTCACGATGTTGGAAATGTGAACCTCACAACAGGGACACTGAGTACGAGGGACATCACCGATCACGATAAATCGACCTCGATGAACATCGGTCTGGGAAATATCACCGCTGCGCAATTTCAAACAAACAGCCAAGGGACTAATGGAGGAACATTGGAAGCTGGATATGGATATAGCGATAAAGAACAGATTAACCGCGCGACGATCGGAGGCGGGACGATCACCCTAACCAACCAAGAATCAGTACCGACGACCCTCAACCGTGACATCACCAAAGCGCAAGAGATCACGAAAGATGAGAGTGAGAACTACGACATCTACGCCAGTGAAAACTCGATTAAGGCGGTGCTGAACCCGACACAAACAGCAAAAGATTGGGGACAAGCGATAGACGATATGGGATTGAGCGTTCACAAAGAGATTACGGAGAACTTGCCTTCAGAGTCAAAAGGAAAAGACGGTAACGGAGATTGGGCGGATAATACAGTCGGGGTAGTATTGGATACTGCAGAAAAATACGTACCGTTTGGGCTTCTCCCTACACAGGCGAATGGTGGCGGATATATCACTCAGATCGCTACACAGCTTTTCGGAGACAATCGGACGGGCATTATTGTAGAAAGCAAAGAGACGCTTTTAAAAGCGGGCGTGTCAAAAGATGATATACAAGAAGTCATACTAATAAAAACCGAAAAAGGTGTCAAAAAAGCTGAAGACTTCAAAGATACGGATACTGTTCTCGATACCGTAACGCTCTATCGAACCGATCCAAATAAAACGGTCATTATCGGTGATCCTACCGATAAAACAGGAGACCCGTCCCTCGAAGATTATAAAATTCGACTGAGCGCAGAAAATGTAAAAAATTCAGGAATCAACCATCTCTTTACAAACGGGATGTTTAACTCTATAGAAACAGCTACGTACAATCAGCAAACCCAACAGGGTAGAGCGGATGGTATACTTAACTACAATCAGCAACATGGGATTATAGGAGACCTTTTGGAAAGTGCCCAAGATGCTTTAGCGGTGAACACGGGGTTATCAGCTTTAGGGACAGGCGGTGCCAGACAGACCGGAGCAGTGATCGACCAAATGGCTACGATTACCAAAGGAAACCTTACAGTAGGTGCACATTCACAAGGTACACTCATGTCACAAGTAGGTATGGAGAAAAACAAAGAACACCTGCAAGAACTTGTCCAAGGTAATAAGGATAGTAAATTCCTCGTAGGCTACGCAGGCTCTCCGGTTAATCATAATTTCGCAGAGGCGTTGGTTAGCGAGATTTATGGGGGAAAAGATGCTATTAATGATAGATTTGATAATAAAAAAGGGATATCTAATGTATTCCGCTCCCAAGTAAATCCAGAGGATGCCGTCGGCAGCTTTTTAGGCTGGCAATCAGCAGGAATAAACAACTCAGAAAATTTAGGAAACAACGTATGGGAAAGTTTCTTTGCTATACCAAGACTTTTCGGAATAGGAGGGGATTCATCCCACTCCTATTATCCTTGTGTAATTGGGTGCGGGAATGAAAACTATACTCCTGATATTAAAAACTACTATACACCCAATGCGAATGATGGGGTAAAAGAACATCCGAGAAGTGAGTATTATCAAGACAATTTTACGAATAAAGATGGAAAAATGACTATCAATATGGGTTTATTACCTCAATCCGACAAATCTGACTCCACCCAGCCAAGTACACAGACAATTTTAGATACGACAAAAGGGCGATGATGAAGTATATTGTTTTATTCATATTAAGCTTGAACTTTATAGGATGTTCAGGTAGAGGTTTAGAAAACGCTATAGAGAATGCAATGATTTCATCAAGTGGCAATAAACCACCTCAATCTTTTAGAGTAGCTAATCTTCAAACCATGAAGGATTACGTTTTTAATACAGAAGATTTCTCTTTTTCTCTACCATCCGCAAAAGAATCTGATTTTACAAAAATGGGCGGATGGGACGGTATGAGTATGAGGGACGGTAAAACCATCGTATTAGGCTTAAAAGATTCTATTGTTTACCATGTTGAATTAACTGTTAGTACTATGGCATATACCGAGAGAGAGAGAGCTATTGAATCAGGAGATGTTTCATACATAAATAAACTTTTACATCAATATCATCCAAATAAGAATATATCACTTCAAAGGCATGGCAAAGAAAATTATTTCTGTGAGGTTAGGGAAGGAGTAATTGATAAACATATTTATCCAAATAAGGAAGAAATTTCATTTGGATGTTATAAGTTTAATCCTGCACGAACAAAAGCAAGAGAAGTTGCACTCATTTTAACCTACAACAAACCAAATGATCCACGTTTGGCGGAAGAATACACCTACGAAGACCTCCAAAAACGCTCACAGCGGATACTGGACAGTTTATATATCAAAGACGGGTGGGAGAAGTAGGTGCACATTCACAAGGTACACTCATGTCACAAGTAGGTATGGAACAAAACAAAGAACACCTGCAAGAATTGGTACAGGGTAACAAGGATAGCAAATTCCTCGTAGGCTACGCGGGTTCTCCGGTTAATCATAACGTTGCGGCAAATTTGGTGACGGAGATTTATGGAGGGGAAACCAATATTAAAAATCGTACTGATTTTAAGGAAGGCGTTAATGATGTTTTTCGTTCCCAAGTAAACCCGCAAGATTTAGTCGGGAGTCTTTTAGGCTGGCAATCAGCCGGGGTCAATCAGAGCGATAATGTGTTGCTCAATATCGGAGAGTCTTTCCTTAGACTTCCGTCATTATTTATCCCATCAGAAAATAATCCGTCTCCGCACTCTTTCTATCCGTGCATTATTGGATGTGGAGATAATAGTGTGACACCAAAATTGAATACATATTCTGACCCTAAAGACATAAATAATCAAGGACAAACTCCACTTGAAGAGTATTATAAAACCTTGAATGTTGATCTCAATCTCTATACGAAAGATAAGTAATGAACAAAACTATTCTTTATGCAGTAATTTTAGTAGCAATTCTTGTTTTATCGGGGTGCAGTGCCCAAAGGGTGGTCGATTCGTATAATGATTTATCTGTCAAATTAGCTGGAAATAATCCTCCCACTTTTTTTAAAGTTGACGGTGTCAAAGAAGCCAATAATCTGAAACTTACGTCAAAGCATTTCGATGTTTCCATGCCGATGGTAAAAGAGAAAGATTTTAAAGATCTGGGTGGATGGCACGGAAGCTTTGAAGGTAAAGATTTAAGTACTATATATCTTTATAAATCAGGGTT
>NZ_JAQTYM010000134.1 GCF_028688295.1 Sulfuricurvum sp. | reverse complement strand
TTATCAAGACTCATAAAAAAGCCCTTTATAATGATGTTGTAGAGAACAAAATTATAGTTAAAAGTGCCTATTTATGGGCTTTCGTAGATAGATTAAACTTCAAAATCTATGTGCGAAAGTTGAGTAAATAAGAAGAACATGCAATTACTCGATGACTTGCTTGCGTTTGACGTGTCTGTCGGCCAAAGTATTTTTTCATGGCTTAGGCAAAGTGAGTCACGTCCAACATCCGCTAATATGCTCGTTATTATGGAACGGCTGCAAACAATCAAGAGGCTTGAAATTTCCGAAACTATTTCTAGTAGAGTATCGCAAATCCGAATGCAGCAATACAGTCGTGAAGGGTACCGAATCTCCATTAGCCATCTTCGTCAGTATGAACCAAAGCGCCGTTATACCCTCATAGCCATTACTCTTCTTGAAATTCAAAAAGCTCTTATTGATGATGCGATCACTATGCATGATCGTATTATTGGTTCACTGATGCGGCGAAGTCAGAACCGATTTCATCAAACAATCCAAGATGGGGACAAAAAGGCAAAAGAGCTTATACGGTTTTTCTCCCGCACCTCACAACTTTTGATTGAATCTAGAAACAACGGAGCAAATCCATGGGAATCTATCGATTTGCACATCGGATGGGATTCGTTTTTGCAGTCTGTACAAGAGGCTACTAGCCTCTCAGAACCTATCAAACAAGACCATTTGGCTTTCATAGAAACCCACTACGTACAGATGCGCAAATATACATCCCGTTTTTTAGAAGAGTTTGATTTTAAAGCCTCCGCGGGCGGAGGGGATGTCATGGATGCGATCAGATTGCTTCAAGAACTCAATTCAAAAAATAAACGAAAACTCCCCGAGGATGCGCCGGTTACTTTTATCCCCTCTCGATGGAAACCTTTTATCTATACTGAGGAAGGGATGGATCGGCGATATTATGAACTGTGTGCACTCAGCGAGCTAAAAAATAGACTCCGTTCAGGAGACATTTGGATTGAGGGGAGTAAACAATATCTTGATTTCGACAGCTATTTGATGACACGTCATAGCTACAGCGAGATGAAATCTCAAAACAATCTACCTATCGCCGTGGAAATCGACTTTTCAAGGTATTTGATAAATCGCCAAAAGCAACTGGGTGAGAGTATCGATGAGCTTTCAGATATGATTAAAGACGGTACAATTGCCGATGTTGAGTTTACACAAAATGGTTATTCGATTAAACCTTATCGCACAGACGGCGCTCCAAAAGAAGCGACTAATATCATACGCTATGTAGCCAATTTACTCCCACGAATTAAAATAACCGACTTGCTCATCGAGGTAGATACTTGGACAAAATTCTCCGATCAGTTTACCCATCTGCGCTCTGGAATGACATCTACAGATAAAAAAGCACTATTTGCGGCGATACTATCTGATGGTATCAATCTAGGGCATCAAAAGATGGCGGATGCTTGCGCCGATATATCCGTCGGAAGACTTAGAAGTGCATCTGATTGGTATATTCGGGATGAAAATTATTCAAGTGCATTGGCGCAAATAACCAACCATCATCACCAAACTTCGCTGGTCAAGAATTGGGGAGACGGTACAACCTCTTCATCAGATGGTCAGCGATTTCCCACCGGAGGGACAGGGGACGCGTTAGGTGGGTACAACGCAAAGTACGGCACTCAGCCCGGAGTGGTATTTTACACTCATATCAGTGATCAGTATTCTCCATTTCATACCCAGATTATCCACGCAAATGCCAGAGATGCTACATATGTTCTTGACGGACTGCTTTATCACGAATCAGATTTAAAGATTGAAGAACATTATACCGATACAGCTGGTTTCACTGATCATGTGTTTGCGTTGTGTCATCTGCTTGGATTTAAATTTGCTCCCAGAATTCGAGATATAGCCGATACGAAGCTCTTTGCATTAGAAGGAGTTGAAGTTCCAGAGAAATTTAACAATATCATCACCGGTTCCCTCAAAATAAAAGATATGCAGCAAAACTGGGATGATGTCCTTAGATTAGCCGCTTCTATCAAAATAGGTACAGCTTCAGCGTCACTGTTGATCCGCAAGCTTGCGTCTTATCCAAGGCAAAATCGTCTTGCACTTGCTATTCGCGATGTTGGTCGGATTGAACGAACACTTTTTATACTTGAATGGCTCAAGAACCCATCACTCCGGAGTAGAGTCCAAATTGGTCTCAACAAAGGTGAAGCGAGAAATTCCTTGGCGCGTACCGTATTTTTTAATCGATTAGGGGAAGTTCGTGATAGAACTTTCGAAAATCAACTATACCGTGCATCTGGTCTGAACCTGATCGTGGCTGCGATTATTCTTTGGAATACTGTCTATTTGGAGAAAGCGATTGAACAGGCTAAAAAAGAAATTGAAATTCCGGATGAGTTTTTGAAGTATTTTTCACCTCTAGGATGGGAGCATATTAATCTGACAGGCGATTATGTCTGGCGTATGGAGCCTTAGCGTACGAAAAAATGATAAAATTTACAGTTTTTAGCTCTTAGCGTACGATTCTATCCGTTTCGGCACGTGACCCCTTAAAGATCATATCGCATATTTGAGCGAGAAATGATTTTTAGATTCGTGAATGTACTTTGTATGGGACAATCGATTCTAAAGGCTTATAAAAAATTCAGTAAAGTTTTAAATTCTTTGTCGTTTTTA
>NZ_JAQTYM010000133.1 GCF_028688295.1 Sulfuricurvum sp. | reverse complement strand
CCGAACACATCGTAAAATGTTTCATCGAGGTGCGAACGCGATCATAGGGAGGGGTTTGGATGATGGTGTAACGGGGGCCGCAATCGGTGCAGTTGATAAACGGATAACGGTATCGGCGATTGTGTGAATCATCCATTTCGGCTTGACAGGCAGGGCAAAGAGCCGTGTCAAGTGGGATAGCAACCGATCCAAATCCCAAAGTACTCTCACGAATCTCAAAATCGGTGAACGGCGTAAATTCACACGCTTCAATCTCCATCGAATCGATACGGGCACGTTCAGGGAGGTTTTCTCGCAAAGCACGGATAAATAATTCACACTGCTCACCATGTGCTTCGATCACGACACCCTCTGGGGTATTACACACAAATCCAAAAATCCCATAACGGGTTGCTTCACGGTAGACAAACGGGCGGAATCCGACCCCTTGAACAATTCCTCGTATTACTATTCGTCTACTTTCGAATTGTTCAAACACACTTTCTCCAAAAATAAAACTTATTTTAATCTGTCTCTAGCTTCACGAATCATGTCATTCAGTACTCCAAAAAGGATAGAACTTTGACGTTCAGTTTCCGCAAATGCAACTGAGAGTTCATCACGTCGTTCAACACAATTATCTCGCTTCACACATTCTAATGCACGAAGTACATTGTCATGAACAATTTTGTGTGGTTCTTCAAGTCGACGATACGCATCCGTATGCCCAAATACTCTTTTACCATCCCCGTGTTCGTACCATTTACCGAGTCTGCATCCGTGATGATCTCCAAATTGTGCTTTGAGTTCATTATCAAAAATTGAACCATACGCATTGAGCTTGAACACCAAATGGTCAAGTTTCGCCAATATACCAAAGATTTCATACGAAATGAACTCATTATCTTGTTTGATAGTTTCAGACTTTTCAATCAACTCACCTAATGATTGGGTAAAATCATCCAGTTTGCGTGTCGATTCCATCGCATGTTCTTCCGTTGTCTCACTGCTCTCTACCATCGAACCGGCACTTTGTTTGAGCATGTTGATCGTTACTTCAACCTCGGAAGTCGCTTTTTGGGTACGTTCAGCCAGTTTTCGAACTTCATCGGCAACAACGGCGAATCCTCGTCCGTGTTCACCTGCACGTGCGGCTTCTATCGCTGCATTAAGCGCCAAAAGATTGGTTTGATCGGATATATCTTTAATCAAAGCGATAATCTGAGATATGTCGCCGATATTTTTTTGAAGTTCTTCTGCATTTTCACGATTTTCATTGATCATCTCTGCGATTTGACTAATCGAATTAATAATTCCACCCGTACTCTCTCTTACTTCTAACACTACTTCAGAGGTTGATGCGTTCAGTGCATTGACAGCTGCCAAACTCGCTACTGCTTGCTGCGCAGAATCTTGTAAATCTTTTGCACCGCTCACCGCACCGCCCGTCATATGACCTGAGAGAGTAATCATCATCTCTGAATGGACTAAACTTTTGTTCGCTTTTTCGTTGGCAAAATGGGCATTAGTAGCATCCCTTTGTGCATCTTCAGCGATATTTGCTACTTTGTCTAAAAAACGGTTAAACGAGTTAGCCACTTCTACAATTTCATCATTTCCATCAAAATTAATGCGACGTGTAAGATCAGCATCGCCACTGGAAAGGGCATCTGCAACTTTTTTAAATTCTCCTAAACGCGATGTAATGCGCCGTGTTGTTAACATAAAGAGGACGAGTGCCGCTAAAAAACCTCCGACTGCCGCAAAAACCATTTTGACATGTCCAGAGCTTACCAATTCATCAGCAGTAGATTCATGCTCTTGAGCTTGTTTAGTCGCCTCTTTTACAATAGGATAAATCGTATCATAATGTTTTTGAAATGCTTTTTCGAGTTTACCGTGTATCAAAGAACGAGCCTCATCAATCCGCCCTTCTTTAATCAACGGTATCAGCTCTTCGTTGACGAGAGAAAAATAAACTTCCGCCGTCGTTTTTGCTTCACCTGTAATCATCGCTTTGAGTTTTGGATCTAAATCACTCTTTTTCCAATACACTTGTCGATCACGAAACTCTTTTTCTAAAATACTCAATCGATCTATAAAACGGTCAAACTCTTTAGGATCTTCAACTATTTCTAAACTCGCCAAACGAGCTTCAATAATATACTCTGGCGGCGGCAGAACATCGGCGATCAAATCTTTCGAATTAACAATATGGTTATACGCATCCCCTTTTATTCGAACTGATTCAGTTGTGGAATAGGATATCCAGCTTACCACCACTAAAACCACCAAGGTAAGCCCTGAAGTTATCATCAACCGATTATGTATTGTCATACGGCTATCTCCTCTTTTAAAAACAATCATTATAGCTATTTTTTAACTGAACAATACCCTATTTTTTCATCAAAGAAAGACTCCACCGACAACGCAATTTTCGGTCCCAATCGGATAACTCGTATTCATTAAAATAGGAGTTGCCTTCAAATTTCTCTGTAAACGGCTAAAGAGCGACTGTCCGGCGAAATAGGCGCCGCATAGGACAATATCGGTCGCTTTGGTTTTCCCTTTTATCTCGGTGAGCAGTTCACTGAAATAATCTCCAAAAGATTCAAAGATAGAATAGCTTAAATAGAGCGAACTGACACCTGCAAGACGATAACTAATGATACTTGCTAAAAAGGCTACATGGTTGAAGCGGTTATCCTCCACCTTGGTATCGATCTGGAGTCCCCCTTTGCCGATGAACTTCAGCGCCTCTTTTACAACCCCCTCGAA